>DATKAU010000292.1:0-3909 GCA_035514655.1 Anaerolineales bacterium | reverse complement strand
AAACTGTACCAATGATGAAAAAAATCATGGTCCATGTGATTGCGATTCGTGCGTCGAGAGCATTCGGGAGCGTCAACGAGTGAATGAAACCCAGGATAAAAAAGATGCCGATATAACGCTTGAGTCTTTTCCAATCCTCATAGTCGCCGCCGCTGATGCGATTCAAGAATGGAATACGGGGCGCAAGTGTTATGAGCACGATGGTAACAATACCTGTGAAGGCGATGACAGCCAGGTAATTGCCCAGCGCCCAACCGGTGGTCGTAATCGGCACCGTGAGCACGTGGACAAAGATCAATAGGAAAGCCGCCGTGCCTGTATGACGATGCGTAATGTACATCTTGTCGAGGCCGCCGAAATACTTCTCAGCCCACTTTGGACGTGTGGATAGGAACAGTGAGACCGCCATCAAGACTATGTTGTTCGAGCCGATAGTCTCACCCGCCCACTGGCGCAAATAATTCTCGCGGCCATCGTTCACAGGCGGAAAGACCAGCCAGACAACAATGTTGAGGATTACCAGCAGGATAATAAACCAGTTTCCGAGATTGTTGAGTTTCATAATGCCTCCGGCTTATTTCAGAAAAAAATGGGGCGATTAAATCAAAAGCGACATGGCAAAGTACCATATCGCTTTCCTCGTTAGAAGGATTTGACTGCCGCCTCGAGATCCGAGTGAATCTCGAAGGCGCGGTCGAAACCGACCATCTCGAGCACGCTCCGCACTTCGGGACGCGGGTTCAGCAGTTTAAGGTGGGATTCCATCCCGCTGTCGGAGGTTTTCTTCACCGACTTCATCGACGCCCAGCCATCCTCCGAATCGGTGATCGGCTCGCCCCGCAGCAACAATGCCACTGTGTGGATCGCCACCAGCCCGGCACTGCTGATATACGTGAGGCCACCGAGATCGAGCAGGATATCGCGCGCTCCCGATGCGTGCAATTCCCTGGCCCGATTGATCAATTCCTGATAAGTCTGCCCGTCCAACTGGCCGTTCAGGGCAAGCATGGTTACATCCACGCGCCCCGATTGTTTTGATACTGAAATCTCCATGTCTGCTCCTTACGTGACGAGAATGCCCCCAATTATATACCGTCTTTTCGTTCCAGACGCGCGAGGCGGCGTGCAATTTCCTCGAGCCAGTGCCTCCGCATGTATGCCTCCAGTTCAGCCCGTTCCACTTCACGCCGGGCGGAGATCGCCCACTTCAACGCGTTTTTCATATTCCGTTCCCGATGTTCGTAATACTTCGCCAGTTCCACATGGGCATAAATATGTCCCAGTTTCGCAGCCTTCTTCCACAAGCGGACCGCCTCCTTAAAATCCCCGCGCCGTTTCTGCAGGAGGGTCAATCGCTTCACCGCGACGCCGAAATCTGCCTCATCCAACCCGGACTCGAGTCCACGCTCGTACAGGCGCGCCGCGTCGTCCCAGTGATTGAGGTCTTCGAGCAGTTTGCCGAGCGAGATGAAATCGAGCCCGTGCTGCACCCTCCCCTCGAACGGATTCTCGATCATCTCGTTCATGTGCGCAAGCAATGCCGCCATCGCCACCACGTCCATGGCATTGTGATAGAACACGCCTTCCAGCGGGCGCGCGTCACGCGTCCGCAGGTAATCGAAGTACAGCCAGGGGATCTCATAGCCGGGCACATCCTCGCTCGTGCGCTTCATCCCCAGCACGTGTTCCTCGAGAAATTTCAAGGCGCGCGATTCGAGTCGGTCGCGCCACAGGCGGCGCGCGAGAGGGAGCAGATCGATGTGCGAGTAGTTTTTATACGGCACCGGCATTCGATACATCGTATACCGTGTGGTCAACAGCGGCGCGTCGAAGGCTTTGCCATTGAACGTGACCAGCGACTCGCACGGTGCCAGAAAATCCGCCAGCCCTTCGAGCAGGGCAGGTTCTTCGTTGAGGTCAGGCATGAAAAATTGTTTGAGCACGAAATGATCGTCCACGAAGCGCGCCGCGCCGACAAGGAAGGCATACGTCCCGGTACCGCCGACGATTCCCGAGGTCTCGGTATCGAGGAAGGCAAATTTTGATATGGGGAGGCTGGAGACCTTTTCATCCCGCGCCCACTCGGCGATCAATTTAATCGGAATGGACGGCAGGAGGGACATGTCACCGTGGCGGTGCTGCAGACCGAAGGATTGCTCCGCGACGAATACATCGCCGCGGCGGGTGGAGAGGAACTCCCCAGCCACGACAGAGTCGATGGAAAACGAATCAACTTTCGGCGGCGCGAGATGCGCAGTCCCCTGTTTTACGCCGAGAGATTTGAGCTTGTCGCCGAGGGTGGATTTGCGGGTGTTGGCCATGTGAATCCTGCTGGCGATTATAACCAAACATGCCCGTCACATAATGTGACGGGCATGAGTCTTTAAGAAATGAGTTCACCGTTTACATGTCATACAAGGGATTGAGTTTTTCATACTCGGCTATCGGGATGGCGATGACGAATAACCTGCCCCAACTCAGGTTTCCATCCCCCTCGATGCACGTCTGAAAAGTGACGTGGCGGTCGCCGAAGTACACGCTCTTGAACATCTGCTCCACCGAGAGCACCTCGTCGGTATCCAGATCGCGGAACGAGCTGTACACGCTGTTGGGCTGCAGCGCCTGGTATTGCAGGACCTCGCTGACAACGAAATATTCCACTGTACCATCGCCATGCACCAGCCTCACCTCGTCACCCACTTCGAGATCGAAGAATGACTGTCCCGCCAGGTGGTTGTGCGCAAGCAGACCCACATTGCCATACTGGTTTGCCATTCTGAATTGCGTGAGGGTGTTATTTTCGCTAGAGACATAACCCGGGCTTCCGTACGGTTGCTGCATAATGGGCAGGGCAAAACGATTTCGGACATACACTCCGGCGGCATGATCAGCCCGTCCGTCCTGGACCGAGTTTGAAAATTCGGAAAAATTGGGGAGAACCGCTTCACCGTCCGTGGTGCCCAGCGCAAACGCGCTTACGGGCTGCGCAAAAACGGAGACGAGCAGAAGGAAAAGAATACCTGCGCTAAGAATGAATTGTGTGCGGCGATTGTTGAGTGCCATTTGAGATCTCCTCTCGACAAAGGCACTCGCGCCTGCCCGGATGTTTCCGGGTCGTATAACCCACAGGGGTGTACGTCGGCAACCTGGCTATCATAATCACGTTGGGCGTGATGGTAGATCCATGGCTTTGCGTCCCCGCCTTTCGACGGGTTTGCCTTTATCGAACTAACGTTGGTAAGGTTCCGAAAGAAAAAGCCTGGCTTGGTGCCAGGCTCGCCGCAAGAAAATCAGAGATTGTTCTTCGGCAACCTGGCTATCATAATCACACTTCGCGTGATAGTAGATCCATGGCTTTGCGTCCCCGCCTTTCGACGGGTTTGCCTTTATCGGATGTTGATGACCACAGTATAGCAAAGAATTAAAGGATTTCACTTTGCATTTCAGTAATACCGGCTTACAGGAATGCAATCCGCTCGGGAAGCATATCTGGCAAGTCAAGCCACAAAAATCGAGAGAATTTTCTAAATAGGCTTGGTGATCTCTGCAGCATAAAGGATTTTTACGCCGCTCCCGCGCCTGGCTGTTGATGGAAAGCGCTCACATTTATGCTACACTTGTCCACCTTATAAAATGGCAACCGGATCAGCCGACTACCGCCTCCCCTTCTGCTCTCAGGGGTAGGTTTTTAGGGGCCAAGGCTCAGGGAGCAATGCGCCCAAAGAGATGGGACGTTGGTTGATCAAAGTAGTGAGCACATTAATCATACCGAGTGCAAAGCAACTGAATTTTCGTGCTTTGAGTGAGTGAATTTTTATTTTGCGGGCAATATGTGTCAACGGCAAATGAGACAAGTCACAATCTTGAAGTTTCGCATCGAGTTTGCCGCCAACACTGACGACCCAAAGG
>DATKAU010000291.1:0-3695 GCA_035514655.1 Anaerolineales bacterium | reverse complement strand
CAGCCATCGACGCGTCATCGGTGCCGACAACGATCATGTGATGCGAGTCGTGCGCCACCGTGGATGCGATCGCGCATTTCGCGGTAAAACCAAACCCACTGACCAACCCCAGCGTGATCCCGCCCGTGCCTTTGTGCCGTTCGACGAGGGCGATCTTGGCGAGGTCGCGCGGGATGTCGGCTTTGATCTCGCCATTCTCAGGTCGAATGTCAAAGGTCAAATGTCGGGTGCCCGCGTGGTTTTCGATAACGCCGATAACATTTGCCTTGACTTGCGACTCCCGCCCTCTACCCGCTTCGTCTCCCACTTCGCCTTCGCTCAGTGTCCGCTCAGCGCGAGTGGGAGAGGGAAGTCGAAAGTCTTCCGCTTTTAACTTTCTTTTTAATTTCACCGAGTTTTTCACCCAGGCGGGATAGGAAGTTTTCGGCAAATTCACTTTCCATTCGCCCCTCTCGGCAATGACCTGTCCCCTGGCAATGACTAGTTCTGCCTTGAAGTTTTTCAAATCCTCCACCAGCACAACATCTGCCCAGCGGCCAGGAGCGATCATGCCCATCTCCTTGGCGACGCCGAAATGTTCGGCAGTGTTGATTGTCATCATCTGGATGGCGGTGATCGGGTCGAGTCCCTGCTCGATGGCGTGACGCAAAACGCGATCCATGTGACCTTCCTGGGTTAACGTGCCTGCGTGACAGTCATCTGTGACCAGTATGAAATGACGCGGGTCCAGTTTATTTTCGGTGATGGCTTTCACTTGAGATTCGACGTCAAACCACGACGAGCCGTAGCGGAGCATGGCTTTCATGCCCTGCCGCACGCGCGCCACAGCATCTTCAAGGCGTGTACCTTCGTGATCATCCTCCGCACCGCCGGCGACGTACCCATGAAACGGACGTCCCAAATCAGGCGAAGCGTAATGCCCGCCAATGGTCTTCCCTGCCGAATGAGTGATGGACATTTCGTCGAGCATATTCTTATCACCCATGAATACGCCGGGGAAGTTCATCATCTCTCCCAAGCCGATGATGCCCTTCCATTTCATCGCGGCCGCCACTTCTTTCGGACCGATATGCGCGCCGGGAGTCTCCAGCCCCGGAGCGGACGGTACACACGATGGCATCTCCACCCACACGTGGATCGGCTGCTTCTGCGCTTCATCCACCATCAACTTCACGCCGCGCAAGCCGAACACGTTGGCGATCTCGTGCGGGTCGATGAACATGCCGGTCGTGCCCCGTACTGCCACCGCGCGCACAAACTCGGTTACAGTGACCATGCCCGATTCCACGTGCATGTGCCCATCGAGCAAGCCGGGGACGAGATAGCGCCCGTTCGCGTCGATCACTTTGGTCTTCTTGCCGATAGTGTGACTGGCGTCACTACCAACAAAGGCAATGTGCCCATCCTTGATGGCGATGTCTGTATTCGGGATGATCTCGCCGGATTGCACACTCACCCATTGACCGTTACGGATCACAAGGTCGGCTGGGACGCGTCCCATGGCGGTATCGACGAGGGAACGGGTTAGTTTGGTGGAAGAAGGCATAAATGCTCCGTTATATCAATATCCGGTGGTCGAGTGCAAGCAGTCGAGACCACAGCTGCCTAGCACACAATCGTTTACTTCAAACCCGGTGGTCTCGGTACATTCCTCGCCTGCGAAGCGGCTCGGAACACTCGACCACCGTTCGTTTTACTGATTCAATACAACAAACGCAAGCCAAAGGACGACAATCACCAAAGGCGAAAGCAACAGCCATGCCACGCCCGTCTTCCCACGGTGGATCGCAAAAGCCGCTGCAAACAACAAAAAGGGCATGACCACCAGCGGGTTGCGAAGTCCATTACTAAGATAATACGTGAAAGGCAGGAATACCACTCCGGCAATCAACATCAGCCTGGCTTTCTTCATCAACAATCCGGCTATCGCCAGCAGGATGGAAGCGATGATTGCAGGCCAGCCGAAACAGAGGATGGCAATTGCGTCAGTAAGGTTTCTAATCATGTCGTTGCGAGGCGGCGGGTTTCGATATGGGCCTTCTGGACTATTCAATCACCGCCGCCGTGGCGGTCTCCTCTTTACATGCTACACTAGATTGCCATGCTCGCCTGGTCACAATTCAATGAGCAGGATCACTTGAAATTATCCTTTGAAATAGATATACTATTTATGAGTTCCCATACGCTGGTTGTAAAACCAGGAGGCCAGGGAACAACCAACACTTCATTGCTATTCAACAAGGAGAATGCCATGAACCTTTCTGCTCCAAAAAACATCACGTGGATCATTGCCGTTATATTGGGTGTCCTCGGTTTCCTCGGGAACTTCATGACCCTGCCAATCGTCGGTGGATTCTCATTCTGGCTGTTGTTCCTGGGCTTCGCCCTTCTTGCGGTCGCCACGTTCGTGGATGGCCTCTAGCGAATCTTTCTGCCCTGTGACGGCTGCCTCCCGCCACTCAAGACTCCCGTTCAGGCGGGAGTCTTGCCTTTTAACCGGACAGCAACCTTCGCGAAGCCAGATTGTGTTTCTCGATCAACTTCCTTTCATCCACGGTGACGAGCTGCCCTTCCTTGATAATGAACTTGCCGCCGACGACTGTGTAATCGGCATTGACGGGTTGACCGAAGACGATCGCCGAGACGGGGTCGTGCATCCCGGCAAAACCGAGTTTGTTCAAATCCACGGCGAAGAAGTCGGCGCATTTGCCAACTTCGAGCGAGCCAATATCCGAGCGACCCAGCACCGCCGCCCCGCCGCGTGTGCCGAGATGAAGCGCTTCGCGGGCAGTCATCAGTTTTCGCGCTTCGACTTCGGGTTTCGACTGCTTGCGTCTCAACCCTCCGCTCAGCGCGACAGGGGATGCGGAATAACCGGTAATCCCTTCTTTTACCCGCGAGAGCAGCATCGCATTGCGGACTTCGGCTAACAAGTGCGAGCCGTCGTTCGAGGCGGATCCGTCCACGCCAAGGCCGACGTTGACGCCTGCTTTTCGATATTCTTTGATCGGAGCAATGCCTGAGGCAAGCCGCATATTCGAGGTGGGACAGTGCGCCACGCCACAGTTGTGTTTGGCGAAGACCTTTATCTCCTCGTCGTTGACCCACACGGCATGTGCAAACCAGACGTCGTCACCGACCCAGTCCACTTCCTGCATATACCCAACAGGGCGATGGCCAAATTTTTGCATGCAGAATTGTTCCTCATCTTCAGTCTCGGCGAGGTGGGTATGCAAATGCACGCCATATTCACGTGCCATCTTTGCGGATTGTTTCATCAAGTCAGATGTCACGCTGAACGGGGAACAAGGCGCAAGAACGATCTGGACCATCGAGCCGGGTTTCGTATCGTGGTATTTTTCGATCAGGCGTTGCGAGTCTTTGAGGATGTTGTCTTCGGTGTCCACGACGCTGTCGGGCGGGAGTCCGCCTTTCGATTCGCCGAGGCTCATCGAGCCGCGCGAGGCATGGATGCGGAGCCCGATCTCGGAAGCCGCGGCAATTTCATCGTCGAGTTTTGAGCCGTTCGGGAACAGGTAGAGGTGGTCTGAGGCGGTGGTGCATCCCGAAAGGGCGAGTTCGGCTAATGCGGTGGACGTCGAAATAAAAATATCTTCGGGGTTCAGGCGCGCCCAGATCGGGTAGAGCGTCTTGAGCCAGTTGAAGAGGTTGGCATCCTGCGCGGCGGGGACGGC
>DATKAU010000290.1:0-6857 GCA_035514655.1 Anaerolineales bacterium | reverse complement strand
AAAGTCTGCTCGCCAATCAAGTCGGTGATGGCATTCAAACATATTGCGACGAATAGGATCATGAAACTTAAACTTGTTTTGCTTTTTTTGATGACGACCCTGCTTGCGGCTTGCGCAGGCGGAGCCGCGATCCAACCCCTCGATTTGGATCAAGAAACATCATCGCCTCTGACTCAGCCGGAAACTGATTCTGTTACAACAGCGACTCTGGCTCCCGTGGTTGGGTCCTCTGCGCCTGCATCGACAGCCACACCCAAAGTGCCCCTCGAAAAAGAGGCGTGGATGCAAATGCCTGTCGTGCCGGTTGGTGTGAGCGACGCGATGCGCGAGGTGTACCAACGCGGGCTGGCAAACGGCAATGACCCGACCCATTTTTCGATCATCGGCGATTGCCAGAATGTTTCTTCATATTTCCTTTCATCGTTCGACAAAGCCGGCGATTACAACCTTGGCAGTGAATACGCATATCTCCAGCCGACGATTGAGTATTACCAGGGTTCGTTCTCACGCATCAGCCTCGCAGTGAAGGGCGGCTTCAACGCCGCGGCAGTGATCTCGCCTCTGCGTGCGGATCCGAATTCGTGCAACCCGAACGAGTCCCCGCTCGATTGCGAACTCCGTACGTGGAGCCCCTCAGTAGTAATTGTCAGCATGGAAACGTGGTGGTCGCAGAGGCCTGCCGAGGAATACGACAAGTACATGCGCAGGGTGCTCGACCGCATCATCGAGTTCGGCGCGGTGCCGATCATCGCCACCAAAGCCGATAATCTCGAGGGCGATCATGTAATCAATCAAACCATCGCACACCTCGCATATGAATACGACATCCCGTTGTGGAACTTCTGGGCGGCGGTCCAGCCGATACCCGATCAAGGCCTCAGCGATGATCGTTTCCACCTGACTTTTGCCCGCAACTTCTTCGACGATCCCAAGCGCATGGAAAATGCCTGGCCCTGGCGCAACCTCACCGCCCTGCAATCGCTGGATACCGTCCGCAAGGCACTGACGGGAATTGAATAAAAAGCACGCATGGGGGAACGGCAATATAAATCCAATGTTTTTCGATCTTGACAAATTAGAACAAGTGTTCTATATTATGTGTCATCGACCCGTTCCCCCTTCGTTTTGTGGCTGACTCGCCACAGGAGAGATCCATGAACCGTTCCATGCACATCCGCTTGCTCCCCTTCCTGCAAGGCACCGCGCAGAAGCGCGGGCTGATCTTCGGAGGGATCATTCTCAGCGCCCTCCTGGCGTTTGAAGTCTTCAACTATTCCAGCACATCCTTTGCACTGCAGGATATTCTCGGCAACCTTGCTTTCGGACCCATCAAGTGGGCAACGATTCTTGCCATCGCTTTCTGCGGTATCGATTTTGCCGGGATAGCCCGTATCTTCACTCCCGAAAAGGGACGGGATGAGCCTGCCGAGGTTTGGTACCTGTTTGCGGCCTGGCTCCTTGCCGCCACCTTTAACGCCACCCTCACGTGGTGGGGCGTGTCGGTCGCCATCCTGCAACACAGCGCGCAGGGCGGAGTCCTCGTCGGTGCATCCACCATGACCAGGGTTGTGCCGGTGCTCGTGGCGGCGATGGTACTGATGATCCGTGTGCTCTTGATTAACACCTTCTCCATCGCTGGCGACCGCCTGTTCACCCTTGCCGAAGATAAATCTGCTATTAGCGGGCAATATCGCCCCTCTTATCGTCCTGTCAACGAGCCTGTCCGGGCTGGCAACAATGCCTTCCCGCGCCCTGCACCAAAGCCATCGATGAATGTGTCACAGCCAGCGTATGGCGAACCCACCTATCACCCCATCGGTATGGCGGCACAGGGACAGGCGAATAACAATCCAAATTTACGGAGGTAAACCACCCCAGGGTTTTCGTTCTTCTCCTCCTACAAAAGAAGGACATCCAACAGCAATACGCCACAATATGTGGCGTATTTGCTTTTAATCATTTCATAATTTAGGGGAGAGAGTGGGAGGGAATGTATGTCGGTAGTTCGTGGATCCAGGTCTTGCGGAACGGCTTTGGGCAGAATGCCGAAAAAAACAACAATGGGCGATATCCCGTGCGGCGGAAGAGAGGCAGCGATAGATCCGATGGGACTGCCACCATTTTTTTAATGCCGAGCCGGATGGCTTCAGAGTGCGCGGCATTGACCAGCGTTGTCCCGAACCTGCGTTTGCGGTATTCCTCGAGCACATAAAGGTGGTTGATATAGCCTACACCCGGGTACACGGTCACCAATTGGATCCAGGCCACCGCCTCCCCATCCTGCTTGGCGAAGAAGTTGTGGATGTTTTTATCGCGCAGGGTCTGTACGTGGATGCGCTCGCCCTCGGCGGTGAGGCTGTTGTTGGCAGCTTCGGTGTGCTGGAGCGTCTTCGCCTTATGCACGTTGAGAGGGATGGTGGAAACCTTCATAGGGAGGTCAAATCCCAGGATCGGTCCCGTGCGGGTGAATTCATGGTCGAGGCTGGTAAATAGTTTTTTGAGATCCGCACCGGAAGGCGAAGGGTGGAACACATTGATTATGTATTTTTTACCGTCGGGGACGCTGTACTTCCGGATCTCGTCCATAACCGCGCCAAGATCAGGGTCGAGTGCGAGGAATTCGTAGTGAAAGGAGGCGATTGGCGCGTTGTCATACACCGAGATGCCGATCGGTCCGCGCTCCTCGTAGTGTGTGTTGTAGATCACCTTGTAGACGTGGTTGTAGGAGGCGATCATTGCCTCCACCGCCCACCAGTTGTCGATGTCCGTGCGCATTCGAGTCATGAAGATATGACGTATTCCCCCGTTATTGGTTACCGCGGCGATTATTGCAATGTAGTTTCACCGTGCGAAAGCACGTAGAAACTGCGCCCCTGATCGAAGACGAAATCGGTGACGATGTAGCCTGCGGCGAAGGCGGTCTCGAAGACTTCGCGCGTGAAGAAGCGCCAGTCGCGGGCGAGCGAAAAGTCGGCCGTTTTCAGCGCGTCGAAATCGGATGGGATTTCGGCGAGGGCGAGTTTGCCTTCGAGAGGGGTGTGATGCTCCGGAGGCTGGAACCAGCCTCCGGTGGACGCGTGAAGCGTGTAGAGTGGCTTGAGATTCGCCTGGGAAAAGTGATCCAGTTTGAGGGGGCGGCGGGGGCGCTTCCCCAGCCTTCGTTCGACGCGGCGTGTGTTGACCCACCAGTCCACCTGGAAGCGATCGGAGGGCAGACCTGCGTTGAGCCCATCGCGCATATCGCCGTATTCCGAGCGGCGGTAGGTGTTGCAGACCGCGCCGAGTTTGGTGATATTAAGGTACGCATTTCGGCTGAGCAGGGGATCGAACGTCCACGTGATGTGATCGAGGCCCTGATGCCGAACCATCTGCCATTGCGCCCGTTTCAGGGCGAAGCCGATGCCTGAATCGCGGTGCCCGGGGTGGACGCCCATCATGTGCGAGCAATGCTTCGGGCGTGGGCCATCCGGCGTAAACTCGAGGCCGGGAAAGCCGAATACAAATCCGATGAGTTGATCCCCGTCGAACGCGCCGATCACCACCCCGCCGTTGTGCACGGCTGTGATGAGCATGTGCGCGGGGAGCACGTCGGTTTCACTGCCATGCCAGACGGCGCGCTGCAGTTCCTCGACGAGGGTCATATCTTCGGGGGTTTCTAGAATTTTAATGTCGGGAGCAGGCATGGGCGGGGTGTTGAGCGGGTGGAGAATCACCGCGGGACGCGGAAGGCTTCCTGAATCCGTTTGAAGAGATCCGCATACCAGGGTTTACGCGCGAGATAGTCGAGGCGGTAGGCAAAGCGGGCGGGCATCAAGCCGAATGCCCGGGAGAGGTTTTCGACGGGGCAGGTGCGGTTGGCGGCAATGTAATCGAGCCAGTAGGTGGAGATATTGGCATTGGGGATAAACGGATCGAGTGTGACGAACAACCCCCGCATGAAAGGGATGGGAAGGGGAAGGAGGGCGCGGCGCGTGCGCGTGACGGTCATGAGGGTTTCAACAATCTGTCGAAAGCTGAAATATTCCCCGCCGCCGACCTCGTAGGTCTGGTTGATCGTATCAGGGTTTTGCAGCGCCCACACCAACGCGGTGACGAGATCCTCGACCCAGAGCGGCTGGAGCAGAATCCGCCCATCGCCCGGGATGGGAAAGATGAACGGCACGTAGCGCAGTATGGTGGCGATGTTGTTGGTGAAACTGTCCTCGTGCCCGAACACAATCGTCGAACGGATTATGGTGTGGGGCACACCGCTCCGACGGATGTGTTCCTCGGCGATACCCTTGGCTTTGTGGATCGGGAATGCCGAGGCGCGGTCCGCGCCGACATGACTTAAAAAGAGCAGTCGTTCGATGCCTGCGTCCTTCGCGTTCCGGGCAAGCGTGCGCGTGCCTTCGATATCGGTGGCTAGCAGGCTGCCGCGCCTGCCCAGTGAAGCCGCGCTGGCGAGGTGGATGACCTGATCGACGCCGCGCAGGGCGGCGCGCACGCCTCGTTCATCGTTGAGGCTGACCACCGATACTTCAACGGGCACCCCCTTTGGCAGTCGCGGCGACCGCGGCGAGGGACGGAGCAGGACGCGCACCTCCTGCCCGGTGTTTGAGAGCTGACGAACGAGAGCGCGACCTATGAAACCTGTCGCGCCTGTGACCAAAATCATGCCGGGGATTATAGCAGAGGCGGTATTTGCGCCTGTGAGTTAAGCCTCATACGCGAGTAAACAGGGAATTCAGCCCGTTTCATACAATACTGGTCGCGATACAGACGCGGGTTGCGTCCTGATTCCTTTGCCATGTACAATGCGCTGTCTGCCCGGGCGAGCAGTTCGGTGAATGTGTCCGACCTCGAAAGGATGGATGCTTGTTCGTGATTTCCATTTTTGGAGAGTTGTTTCTTTTTTTGGTCTTTTACGTCTTGTTCCTTATTGGTCTAGACCGGTTTTTGGAAAGGATTAGGTATGATCGCAACGCTGCTTTTGGAAGATGGAACGGTGATCGAAGGACAAGCATTTGGTGCAGAAACCGATGCAGTGTTCGAGTTGGTGTTCAACACCAGCATGACAGGTTATCAGGAAATTCTCACCGATCCATCCTATCGCGGACAAGGTGTGCTGTTTACTGTCTCCCATATCGGTAATGTCGGAATCAATTTGGAAGATGACGAATCCATGAAACCGCAGGTTTCTGCGGCTGTGATTCGCTCAATCAGCCCCATAGTGTCGAATTGGCGTTCGGCACTTTCTTTATCTGATTGGCTTGCGCAACATGGAGTCCCGGGCATCAGCGGCGTGGACACCCGCTGGCTGACTCGCAAACTGCGTGACGGCGGTACGCAAAAAGCCGCATTGTCAACAAAGGGAACCTCTGCGCATGCGTTGTTGAAGATGGCTATTGAATGGGAAGGACTCGACGGGCGTGACATGGTCAGGGAAGTGACGTGCGATGAGACATATCATTGGGTGGATGATGCGGGCAAGAAATGGGTCGGGCAAAAAGCGAATGGCGCCAGGAAATTAAATGTGGTTGCTTACGATTTCGGTATCAAGGAAAACATACTGCGACATCTATCCAGCCATGGTGCAAATGTGACTGTTGTCCCTGCGGATGCAACTGCCGATGAAGTGTTGACGCTAAGACCGGATGGTGTCTTTCTCTCCAACGGACCTGGCGACCCGGCGGGTTTACCCTACGCCGTAGAAGCTGTCCGCGGATTGATCGAAAGTGGTGTGCCGATTTTCGGCATCTGTCTCGGACATCAATTGATCGGTCGTGCACTCGGAGCGGCTACGCACAAACTCAAGTTTGGTCACCATGGCGGAAATCATCCTGTTCAATATTTGCCAAGCGGAGAGGTGCTCATCACCGCGCAAAATCACAACTACTGCGTCACCGAAGGTGACTTGAACAAAGACGAAGTGGAAATCACTTACAAGAGTTTGAATGACGACTCACTCGAAGGTTTGCGGATGAAGAATAAACCCGTCTTCAGCGTGCAATTTCATCCTGAAGCCGCGCCGGGTCCGCATGATGCGCATGATATTTTTAGTGAGTTCTTTAGATTGATAGATGAGGAATGCAGAATGATGGAAATAAATAATGAAACGCACTGACATTCACACCATCCTCGTCCCTGGCTCGGGAGCCATCGTCATTGGTCAGGCTGCAGAGTTTGATTATTCGGGCACGCAGGCAGTCAAAGCATTGAAGGCGGAAGGCTACCGTGTGGTGCTGGTCAACTCCAATCCCGCCACGATCATGACCGACCCCGAAATTGCGGATGCAACGTATATCGAACCCCTCACGCCTGAAGCGCTGGAAGCCATTATTGCCCAGGAGAAACCTGATGCGATGTTGCCAACGGTCGGAGGGCAAACGGGACTCAACCTCGCGCTGGCTCTCAGCGAAAACGGTGTCCTCGAAAAATATGGCGTGCAACTCATCGGCGCAAAACTCAATGCCATCAAGGCCGCCGAAAACCGGCTGTTGTTTCGTGAGACGATGCAAAAGGCTGGGATTCCTGTCCCTCGTGGTGGAGCTGCCTATTCGTTGAAAGAGGCGGAGGCACTTGTCCAAGAGACGGGTTATCCCGTCCTCGTCCGCGCCTCGTTTGCGATGGGTGGCACAGGCGCTTCGTGGGTCTATGAACCTGCACAACTTGCCGAAGCAGTTCGTAGTGCAATTTCCGAGTCACCGATCCGTCAGGCATGGCTCGAAGAGTCAGTGCTGGGTTGGAAGGAATACGAACTCGAAGTGATGCGCGATAAAGCCGATAACTTTGTCGTTGTGTGTTCCATCGAAAATCTCGACCCGATGGGTGTGCACACCGGCGATAGCATTACCGTCGCGCCTGCGCAAACGCTC
>DATKAU010000289.1:0-14613 GCA_035514655.1 Anaerolineales bacterium | reverse complement strand
CTTCCCGACAAATGTTTCCTCCCTTTAGCGTTTGTTCACCAACCAAACCCCGAGGAGGATGATCGCCCCGCCGATCAAAGACGGGATCGTGATTGCCTCTTCTAGCAGGAAGAACGCCACAACCATTGCCACCAGCGGCTCGATATAAAGGAAGGCGCCTGTTTCAGCCGTGGTCAGTGCGTGCAGTGCATCGTACCACGCGATGTAGGCAAGCCCTGAACAGAAGATGCCGAGAAAGGTCACGCCAAGCCAGCCGTTGAACGATAACGCAGGCAGTTCTGTGTAATTCCCGCCGCCAACGAAGAGCACGGACGTGAATAACCACCCAAATGCCATCACATAAAAGATCATCAGGCTGGCGGGATGGAGTTTCAATCCGCGCCGCGAGAGCGCCGAGAAGATCGACCAGTTCACCGCGCTGATTAAGATCAATGCGTCGCCTGGCGCGCCAAACCTCCCGATGGAGATCGAGACGAGGTCTCCATCCGAAACAACGAGCAGGACCCCGAGGAAGGCGAGCAGAATCCCGGCAGCCTGGAGCGCGCCGAGTCTCTCCTTTAAGACCAGCCAGCCGAGGATTGCCATGAACACCGGTGTGGTGGCAACGATCCAGGCTGTGGTGCCGGCTTCGGATGTCTGTAAGCCGTTCGATTGCAGCCATTGATGAAAGGTGATGCCGAGAAACCCCAGCATGGCAAAATATCCCCATTCATTCCTATCCGGCAGGGCAAACGATCGCCTTGCTGCAAGGATCCATGCAAGCACGATTACGCCCATGCCGAAGCGCATCCACACGATGGTGATGGGTGAAACGTCCACCAGCGCGATCTTGGTGGCGATGAACGATGCGCCCCAGACCGTGGCGGCGAAGAATGCTTCGAGATAGGGCATGGCTTTTGATTTCGTCATTGCGCAATTATACGTCCGCGACCCTCATATTCGTTTTGACTCTAACGCGCGCTTTTATCAGTCCATACAATATTGCATGCATTGCAGGCGCGGCACCTCGCCCCGTAATTCACAAATCTGTGGAATAATTAACGTTGCCATGCTCAAGATCATTCTAAACGCGCCAGGCCCGATCTCCCCGTTCAACGAACCTGCGCGCGACCTTCGCATCCAGAATCAGCCTTTGTGGCTGCACCAGCGGAATGTGCTCGCGCCGTATACCACGCGTGAGCTGGAATTGAAACCCGGTCAGCGGATGCCTCCTGATCGCGAAGAGACCTTCGTCTATCGCGACAATCTTTTCTTCGATGAGGAATACATCCGCGCCTTTGTTGTTGCCGCGCGTAAAAAGGGACGCGCCTGCCGCGCGGCGTTTTCAGCGGAAGACCCCGCCTTCAAAGAGCACGCACTACCGCTTGCCACATCCTATACTCCGGCGGGCGGAGTCTTTCTTGCAGATTTGTGGTACTACCCGAATGGTCCGGTTGCAGACGTGGATCCGCTCGTGATCGATCTGGAAGCGCGCGAGATAGGCTACTATCACGTTCCAACCTATATGGCAGATCAGAGCGGCGACCTGACGTTTCAGGTGCCGCTGCGCGCCCTGCTTGCCATCGATTCATGGGTGCACGTTTTTATCGCAGATGTGGTGTATGGTTTGTTCGCCCGCGGTGCACGCTTCGAGAAACGTCTCGCCGGGGATCTTTGGTTCAAACTGGGGATTCTTGGCGGGGCATTGTTCGAAGGACGGCAGATCCTCGAAAGTTCAAAACTTGTCGTTGTTGGGAGGAATTGTGTCATCGATCCCCATGCCATCATCCACGGACCCACCACCATCGGTGATAATGTGACGATCAACGCCGGAGCCGTGATCGAAAACTGCATCATCGGCAACAACGTGAACGTATCGCAGGATGTGCAGTTGATGCTTTCGGTGGTGGGCGATGGTGCCTTCCTGCCATTCCGCGCGGCGTTGTTCATGACCACCGTGATGGAAAACAGCATGATCGCACAAAACACCTGCCTGCAAATGTGCGTGGTGGGGCGCAATACTTTCATCGGCGCGGGCTCCACGTTTACCGACTACAACTTGATCCCCGCGCCGCTCCGCGCGCTGGATGGAAAAGGCAAATTGAACTATTCAAACCGCCCGGTGATGGGCAGCGCGGTGGGACACAATTGCCGCCTCGGTTCGGGGATGATCGTTTACCCTGCGCGGACGATCGAATCGGATGTGGTTCTCGTCGCGTCGAAGGACCGCCGCGTGATCGATAAGGATGTCCGCTACGAGGACAGCGATCATCACAAGCTCAAATTTGCCTCGCTTCACAAGAGGTTGTATCCGCGCCCGGGCGAAGCGGGACTCGAATCCTGGTAGCCGGTTTGGATACCTTCGCCTTCATTGTTCATCCCATCGACCCCAAAAGGGATGTCAGCCGCAAGTTTCCGTTTCTGGGGCGCGTGTTAAGTGAACGCCAGATCGATTTCTTCTCCACTTTTTTTCCTCCGGTTTACATCTCGGAGGTGGAGGGGATCACCTCCGAAGCGACCGGGAAACAAATTAAGGGCTGGCTGATCGCCTGTCCGTTCACGCCGCGGCGCATGATGGAATTGCCTGAGCAGGTGGTGTACCGGAAGATCATCCAGACCGGGCGGTTGGCGGAAAAACTCGGCGCGCAAATCGTGGGCTTGGGCGCGTTCACCTCGGTGGTCGGCGACGGAGGGGTGACGATTGCCAACGCGCTCGATGTTCCGGTGACAACCGGCGACTCGTACACCGTTCCGGTCGCTGTGGATGCCCTGCGCGAAGCCGCGCGGCTGATGGAGATTCCTTTCGAAAGTGCGACAGCCGCTGTGGTAGGCGCGACGGGAACGATCGGTCAGGTGTGCGCGGAACTTCTGGCGGAGAGCGTCGAGTGTCTTTATTTGATAGGCAGGGGAGTGGAAAAACTCGAGGCATTGCGCGACAGGTTGAAGCCAAGGGCGCGAGGCGAACTGATCGTCAGCACACGGCTCGAGGATCTCCGCTCCGCTCAATTAATCCTGACGGTGACGAGCGCGATCGGCGAAGTGATTCGCCCCGAATTTTTACAGCCCGGCAGTGTGGTATGCGATGTAGCCCGCCCTCGTGATGTTTCTGCAATGGTGGCGCGGGCGAGAGATGATATATTAGTGATCGACGGCGGAATGGTCGATGTGCCAGGCTCCGTTGATTTCCATTTTAACTTTGGTTTCCCGCCCGGCAAGGCGTACGCGTGCATGGCAGAGACAATGGCGCTGGCACTGGAGGGCAGATTTGAGGATTATACGTTGGGCAGGCATTTGACGAGGGAACGCGTGGACGAAATAGACCACATGGCTGCGAGGCACGGCTTCCGATTGAGTGGATTTCGCTCGTTCGAACGCGAAGTCACCGCGCAGCAGATTGAACTTGTACGCCGCAACGCGCGGCTCGCGCGCGATACGCGCGTAGTGAATTTGTAGGATTGGAGGCTGCTTATGGGAAAAGCCCGCCTGTTGGTTGTGGAAGACGATATCGACATCGGGAACATGCTGAAGATCTATTTCTCCGGCATGGATTTCGAAGTCGATGTTGCCGTGCGCGGATCGGATGCGCTCGAAAAAACAAAACAAGCCCTGCCGCATCTGATCGTGCTCGACATCATGCTGCCGGATATCGACGGCTACGAGGTGTGCCGTAATTTACGCACGAACATGCGTACGAGTCACATCCCTGTTATTTTTCTCACCCAGAAGGACGAGCGCAGCGACAAACTGCAGGGACTCGAACTGGGTGCGGACGATTACATCACCAAACCGTTCGACATCGAGGAACTGAAACTGCGTGTGCAAGGCGCAATCCGCCGTTCGGAACGGGAAAGCCTCACCGATCCTCGATCCGGGCTCCCTGCGGGACGGCTGATCGAGGAGCAACTGCGCCGCATCATCCGGGAGAAGGGTTGGGCTCTGCTCGATGCGCGGGTCAATGAGTTCGATACGTTCAAGGATGTGTACGGATTCGTCGCGGGCGACGATGTGCTGCGCTTCACTGCCATGCTGATCGGCGAGGTTGTGGACGAGTTAGGTTCCACGACCGATTTCATCGGCCACGCAGGCGGGGACAACTTCATCGTTATCACATCCGAGGAAAAATCCGCGGCGATCCGTGCCCGGCTCAAGGAACGCTTCGACAAGGAAGTGCAAACCCACTACAACTTTATCGACCGCCAACAGGGGTTTGTGCAGGCGCCCGCCGCAGACGGGCCTACGGTCCAGGTTCCGTTCATGACCATGTCGGTGGGGGTTGTGTCGCCCAGCGGGCATTCCTTTGCTGATATTCGCGAGATCACTGAACTCGCGGCGGAAGCCCGCCGCCAGGATTCAGCGGCGGGTGGATAAGGTGCCGGAAGAAGATGCTACCTGGGTCGGAAGTTGGCATCTGGTTAATCGCCGCCGCAGTGGTTATGCTTGTTTTTGTGTGGGCAGTGATTTTGATCCGCAGGCTGCCGGGTAACACAGTGCTGCCAGCGTTGGTAACAACCTCTCCCATATCAGAAGATACACAAGTAAATGAAGCGACGATTGTCGTCCAACCGGGCGGGCGGGTGGAGTATGTGAACGCGCTTGCGCGCGAATGGTTTGGTTTGCGCGCAGATGAACCGGCTGAGATTGAACGGCTTGTCCGTCAGGCGCGGCCCGCAGAGGATTTGCTCAATCTCTGCGCTGCGCCCGGGCAGAAGCGGCTTTCGGTAGGCGGCAGGCTTGCCGAGGTGACATCCCATCAGGTGCCTGGTTCATACCCGTTGATGTTCCTCACCATGCGCGCCGTGGAACTCACAGGCGGCACCGACCAGACCCACGCCGATTCAGCCCTGCTCAAGATCATCTCTGACTTTGGCGCGGGCGTTTCGCAAAGCCTCGATCTTGAAGCGACCCTGTATTCGATCGCTTTGAATCTTTCTCACCTGGTGCCCTCCGACATTCTCGAAGTGAAAACATGGGACGCCTCGCAGCGTATCTTCACGCCGTACACACTCGAGCCGGGCGGGGCTTCGCGCATCGCACGCATGGCAAGTTCGCAATTCGACGGCTTAACCGAATTGCTGGTTTCGCGGCGAACGCCATTATTGATCCCCGATACGCGCACACTGATCGATTCGGCCTCGCGGCTCAACGGTCAATCCGCTGTTCAGTCATACCTGGGCATACCTTTAATCGCCGGAGGGGAGTTGGTTGGCGCCATCGAAATTGGGCATTTGACGCCGGATATTCTGGGTCAGGCGGATCTTGACTTGCTGCAAATGGTCTCACCGCAGGCGGCATTCGGCATCCGGAACGCACTCATTCATGCAGAGGAAAAGAACCGCACGGTGGAATTGAGCGGCCTGGTCAACCTTGCGCAAGCTGTGGGAGGCGCACAAGATCAAGCACAGTTAATCGGCAAATTGATCGAGAGTATCGCCCCCTTGTTTCAAGTGGAAATACTGGGGTTTCTGATCTACGATGAAAATAAACGTATGCTGGAAGGGCAGGTGCCGTTTCAGGGGTTGCCGCGGCATATCGTGGAAATCTATCGCACTTCCATTTTGCCCGGCAGCGCCGCGGAGCGGATCTTGCTTGAACGGAAAACGCTGACCACACGCAATGCGGCGGAAGATCAAACCTGGGGCGATCTCGGTCTGCAAACGATTGCGCAGGCGGCGAGCCTGCGCGAATGTGTGCTCGCCCCGATGATCGCCGGCGATCGATTAATCGGGTATGTGCAGATTTCGAATCATCAGGTAGGTTCCTTTGAGTTCTCCGATTCGGAACTGCGTTTAATGGAAACGGTTGCAAGACATGCTGCGGGGATCATTGAAAGTTCGGCGCTGGTGGAGAAGACGCGCCTGCGCGCCATGCGATCAGACGCCATGCGGCGCATCGCGAGCATGGCGACCTCCAGCGCCACCCTCGACGAAATCATCCGGTTCGCTGTAAACGAACTCGGCCTCCTGCTCAAGTGCGACCTTTCCGCGCTCTTTATTCTCGATGTGAAAGCCGGTGAACTGCGTTTGCATCCCTCTTCGTTGTTTGGCGCGGCATCAGATTTGTCAGGCCCTATTGCACGCCTGCACGCAAACGGAACTCCCCTCCGTTCCACGATTGCCGGAATTGGAAAACCGTTCCTCACCGGGCGATTGAGCGCGGAACGGGATTTATCCGCCACCTACCTGCCGCTTTTCTTGAATCTCCAGCTCGAGTCGGTTGTAATTGTCCCTCTCGCGGTTCAGGAGAAAACCCTGGGCGAATTAATCCTGGGCAGCCGGAAAACCGATTTTTTCACCGCGGTCGATTTGGAAGCTGCATCGAATGTTGCCGATCAACTGTCGTCAGCCATCGAGGACTCTGCTCGCACAAACCAGACTGACGAGGGGCTTCGCCGCCGCGTCGATCAACTCACGTCACTGTCGCGCGTCAGCCGAGAACTCAATCTATCGAAGGATTTGCAGTCGCTCCTCGAGGTGATCCGGGATGAAAGCCTGCGCGTGACCCACGCCGAGTGCGGGACGATCCTGCTTTTTGATGCCGCATCGTCATCCCAGCCGCCGCCTGTTTCGCTTTCGATCGGCTGTTCCCTCCCCGAGACCTTTCCTCTCATCGAACGGACTGCGATCGAGACAGGTGAGGCGTATCTCGTCGCCGACTATACCGAAAATGGGAAGGTGCCGATCCACGAAGGCGTGGTCTCTGCGTTGATCGTGCCCATTCTGAGCGGCGGCAGGACGGCAGGCTTGATGCACCTCCATTCAAGCCAGCCGGCTTTTTTCGATCAATCATCGCTCGAAATTGCGCAAACGCTTGCCTCGCAAGCCGCGGTCGCCATCGGCAACATCCGCCAGTTTCAAGAGCAGCGCCAGCGGAACGAAGTTCTGCGCAGGCGCGCCGAAACGCTGACACGGCTCACTGAGGTCACCAGCGGGTTGAATTATGAACAACCCCTCGAACAACTTCTGCGCACGATGCTCAACAGCATCCGCGAGGCAACACCCTATCAAGCCGCGCTGGCAAGCATCTATGAAGCCGATACCGGTCTGTTGCGGCGTGTGGCGGGTGTCGGTTTTACGCCGGAAACATTGAACGAACTGCTCACCCGGAAACAGCCGCTCGCCAGTCTCCAGCAGATTCTGAAACCGCAGTTTCGGATCAGCCGGTCGTATTTTATTCCGGTGGATCAGGCGCCGCTGATACCGAGCGACGTGCACATGGTCACGCTTGAAGGGGACGATTCTCCGGTGAGGGCATCAAACGCATGGGATCAGGATGATCTGTTGGTAGTTCCGCTCGAGGATTCACAGGGCATGCCGCTTGGTCTGATTAGTGTGGATTCCCCGCGCGATGGCTTGCGCCCTGATCTCGCCGCCATCGAAGCGCTCGAGACCTTTGCGCTGCAGGCTTCGCTTGCCATCGCAAATCATGTGCGTTTTACCGAACTGCGCGAGAAGGTAAACTCGCTTTCCACCGACAGGGAGCGACAGCAGCGGCTTATCACTGTGACGAAGAACGATTTGCCGATCCTGTTGCGCAAGGATTTGGATCAGACCATCGCCATACACAACCTGGAACAGCGCGGCGGGCGTGTGCGGGCGGGGCTCGCGATTACCGAATCTGTCAGCCGCCAGTTGGATTCATCATCTGCATTGCAGGCGCTTGCCCGTGAGACCCTCACACAATTGAGCATGTCGGTGGCGATGATCGCCGAGGCGGCAAACGAAGGACCAAAGGTTTCGCATGTGTTGGGTAATGTGCCGCGCGCCACCAGCCCTGAGGCGTTGTTCGGGCAGAAGAATCCGCTCCGGGCTTGTTTGCAGAGCGGGGAGGCGATCCTGATCTCGAGCCTCGATGAAAACCTCGAGTGGCGCGAGACACCTCTCCTCACCGCATTGCACGCAAAATCGTTCATCTGCCTCCCGATCAAGATCGATAAACGGACGGTCGCTGCGATGCTGGCGGTCAGCCCTGAGACGCTTTCAGCGTTTACCGATGAAGACCGGCAGGTCTATCACCAGATCGCCCGGCAGACGTCGGTGATCCTGCAAAACATCTCGCTATTGAATGAAACTCGCAAACGCCTGCAGGAGGTGAATCTCCTGCTCGATTTCAGCCGCCAGCTGCGCGGACTGGATTCGGAACGCATCGTCCGCGCATTGCTCGAGAGCGCGCGGCGCGCACTGCCTGCCGCACATGCGGGTGTCGTGCTGGTCTGGGACGAGCACTCCTCCCAGCTGTTGCCTGAGGCGGTGGCAGGCTACGCCGATAATGAGGCGATGAAGCGGATTGTATATCACCCTGGAGAATCGCTGCCGGGTCAGGTCTTTGAGGCGCGCAAGGCGATGCGCGTGGACGAGATCCAATTTACCCGCGATTACACCTTCTCAACCGAGGGGCAATTGCTCTACCGCCAGGGGACGGGCGGACGTTTGCCTGTTTCAAGTTTGTTTATCCCGATCCAATCCGGTGATTTGTCTGTCGGCGTTCTGGTGCTGGATAATTTCAACACCCCCGCGGCGTTTACCCCGGAGGATGAAACGTTGCTGCTGTCCCTGTCGCAGCAAGTCGGGCTTTCGATGCAAAACGTCCGGCTTGTGAGGACGACCCAGGAACGCGCCACACAACTGCAGGCGCTCACCGACGCAGCCACCAGGTTAACCTCGAGCCTGCAAAGCAGTGAGCTGGTTGCTTCCCTGCTCGATCAACTCGAGCCTGTAATCCCATTCGATACCGCCACTCTCTGGCTGCGCGAGCGGGACCGGCTCACGGTGGCAGCAGCGCGCGGCTTTCCGGATACGGAACGCCGGCTCGGTTTGACGATTGCCGTGGAAGACAGTGCACTTTTCAATGAAATGATCCGCACCGGGCAGGGAATTGTTGTCGGCGATGTGCGGCAGGATCCGCGCTTCCCGGCGTTCGAAGCGCCGCGTCTCTCATGGCTGGGCATGCCGCTCATCTCCAAGAATCAAGTCATCGGCGTTTTGGCGCTCGAAAAATGGCAGGCGTATTTTTATACGCGCGACCATGTCCAGGTCGGCACGACGTTTTCGAGCCAGGCGGCTGTGGCGCTGGAGAATGCCCGGCTCTTCGAAGAAAGCATCAGCCGCGCCACGGAATTGGATGAACGGTCCCAGCGCCTTGCACTGCTCAACCGCTTCTCCTCCGCCCTCAGCGGATTGCTGGACGACGGCAAGATCCTCCAGTTGACGGCGCAGGAATTGCTCGAAGCCCTGATTGCGCCGCGTGTTTCCGTGGTCACGTTTGAACGGGGTGGTGCGATCTGGAAATATGATCTTCCTAAGACAAAATCGAAACTGCCTTATAAATTGCCTGATGCTTCACTGTTTACCCGCCTGCAGGAATCGCTTGGCGTTTTCGCCACTAATTCTGTCAGCACAGAACCTGACCTGGATTTGCTGCGGAATTTTCTGGGTGAGAAGACACGTTCCCTGCTCGTCCTGCCACTTGTGAGCGGCGCAAATCTGCGCGCGCTGATCTTCATCCACCAGAATGAATCCGTCCGCTTCAGCCAGAACGAGATCGAACTGGCGCGCACGCTGACCAACCAGGCATCCATAGCCCTGGAGAACGCGCGCCTGTATCAGTCCACATTATCAACGGCGGAGCGGTTCTCGATCCTCAACCAGGCAAGTTATGAAGTGGGCTCGAACCTCGATGCCGAACAGATTTACGCTGCCGTGCACCGCGCCGCTACCCGGCTGATGCCGGTGGAGTCGTTTGTGATCAGCCTGCTGGATTCAGAGAAGGACGAGATCGTCGGCGTGTATCTCGTTGACGATAACGTGCGGGCCTCGATCACGCGCATCCCGCGCGGACAGGGATTAAGCGGACGCGTGATTTCCACTGGTGAGGCGCTGCTTGTCCACGGGGAAGAGACGATCGACTCACTTGGCGGGGTCGCGTACGGCAGAAAAGTAACGCCTCTTTCGATCCTGGCTGTGCCCATGACCATCGGCGGCAAGTCCATCGGCATGCTGTCGGCGCAAAGTTACCAGCCGAACATGTACGCCGAGGATGACCTGCAGATTCTAAGCACGCTGGCAAACCAGGCAGCGGTTGCGATTCAAAACGGCCGGTTGTTTGAAGAAACCCAGCGGCTTGCATTTGAGCTTGAAAAACGGGTGGTGGAACGCACTGCGCAACTCCAGCGCGAACAGCAAAACACTGAAACGCTTCTGCGCATTCTTACCGAGGTGTCGTCAAGCCTCGATCTTGACCGTGCCCTGAACCGCACGCTGGCGCTCCTCAACGACGCGGTGGGCGCAGAACAAGGGACGATCATGCTGTTGAACGCGGACGATAATCTGCTCCATTATCGTGCAGGTTATGGTTACCTTTCGGAGAAGATCACCGGTGATGGAAGCCGTTTTACCTTGAAGATCGGCGAAGGGCTGGCTGGTTGGGTCCTGCAAAACCGCGAGCCGGCGTTAATCGACGATCTGGTTGCCGACGGTCGCTGGGTGAAAACCCGTTCCTCCTCGCGCGAACACCGTAGTGCGATTGCCATGCCTCTGCTGGTCGCCGAAGACGTGATCGGCGTGCTGATGGTCTTCCACCGCAAGCCGTTCTTCTTCAGCGCGGAACTGCTTAACCTCGTCAAAGCGATTGCCGGGCAGGTCGCTGTAGCCATCAATAATGCCCGTCTCTATGAATTGATCCGCGATCAAGCGGAGCGGTTGGGGAACATGCTCCGCCGCGAACAGGAGGATGCAAGCCGCTCACAGGCGATCCTCGAGGCGGTGGCAGATGGTGTTCTCGTCACGGGCACAAACAACCGCATCACCTTCCTAAATCGTTCCGCGGCGCAGATCTTGAACCTGGAATCCGGCAAGGTGATCGGCCAGACGTTGGATGTATTCGCCGGATTGTTCAGCAAATCCGCCAGCCCGTGGATGCAGACCATTCGTCACTGGTCTGAATCTCCGGCAAGTTACCGCGAGGGTGAAACCTTCGCCGAGCAGCTTTCACTTGAAAACGGGATTATCGTATTGGTGCATCTCGCCCCCGTGATATTGCAGAACGACTTCCTTGGTACGGTGTCCATTTTCCGCGACATCACACACGAGGTCGAAGTGGATCGGCTCAAATCAGAGTTTGTCGCGACCGTCAGCCACGAATTGCGCACTCCGATGACTTCCATCCGCGGCTATGTCGATGTGCTGCTCATGGGCGCGGCAGGCGCGTTGAACGAGAATCAGGCTCACTTCCTGAAGATCGTCAAGAGTAATACCGAACGACTCAACATCCTCGTCAACGACCTGCTGGATATCTCACGATTGGAATCGGGGCGCGTCACGCTTTCACCTCAGGCGCTCGATATGCGCGAAGTGGCGGAGGACATCATTGGCGACGTTCTCCGACGTTCGCAGGAGGAAAACAAACCGGTGGCGCTTTCGCTCGATGCGCCCAAGAAACTGCCGCCCATCATCGGTGATTCGGAACGCGTACGCCAGATCCTCGCCAACCTCGTGGACAATGCTTATCACTACACACCTGAAAACGGGACCATAACCGTTCACATCCACAAGCCGAATGGTTCCAACGAGGTGCAGGTGGATGTGAAGGACACAGGTGTGGGGATCGCCCTGGGCGATCAGAGCCGCGTGTTCGACAGGTTCTATCGCGGCGAACATCCGCTTGTACTTGCCACACCGGGAACCGGATTGGGCTTGTCCATCGTCAAGGAACTTGTGGAAATGCACAAAGGCCGGATCTGGGTGAAAAGCACAGGCGTCCCCGGGGAAGGCACCACCTTCTCATTTACCCTGCCGGTTTACGAAAAACAATGAGGCATCCATGGCAAAGATACTAATTGCAGAAGATGAACGGGATATCCGGGACCTGATCGCATTTACCCTGCGATTTGCAGGTTATGAAGTATTCGCCGCCGGGAACGGGGAGGACGCTGTGGAGATGGCGCCGAAGGTCAACCCGGATTTAATCCTCATGGATGTCCGCATGCCGCGCATGACCGGCTACGAAGCCTGCCGCGCCATCAAGGCAAACCAGGATCTCAAGGATATACCTGTGGTGTTTTTATCCGCGAAAGGACAGGAAAGTGAGATTCAACAGGGTCTCGAGGCCGGTGCTGAGGATTACCTGTTGAAACCCTTTGCTCCCGATCAGCTCACCACCCGGGTCAAAGCCATCCTGGCAAAATTCGGAAAATAACTTGAGCGCGATTCTCCTCGACGGCTCCATCGTTCATTACGAAGTGCTTGGGCGGGGCCGCCCGGTCATTTTTTTGCATGGCTGGGTGGGCTCATGGCGGTACTGGATCTCCGCCATGCAGGTGGCATCGACCTCCTACCGCGCTTATGCACTCGATCTGTGGGGGTACGGCGACACCGCGCACATCGCTGCGAACTATTCTCTCGAGCAGCAGGCATCATTAATCAATCACTTCCTCAATGAAATGGGAATCGGAAAGATCGCGCTGGTGGGCCACGGGCTGGGCGCGCTGGTGGGCATGAAGTTTGCAGTTCGATTTCCTCACAATGTAGATCGCGTGATGGCGGTCAGTTGCCCGTTGAATTATGACTCGGTCAACCTGCGCCTGCGGTCGTCTCCTCCGGCAGACCTTACAGACTGGTTGTCGAACCGGACCCCGGAATCCATGACCGCACTCTCCGACGCCTCGAAATCGGACCTTCAAGCGGTCACTGTTTCGATGGAGAATCTCCGCGCCGATAATTTTTACAGCAACTTCCATGCCCTGAATATTCCGACTCTGCTCGTGTACGGGGAACGCGATCTGGCGATTACCATTCCCAATGAAGAGTTGGCCAACTCCACCATGACCCAGCAAATTGGTCTGGAGGAATCCGGGCACTTCCCCATGCTCGACGAGACGATCAAGTTCAATCGCTTGTTGACGGATTTTCTCGCTTTGGAGTCGGGCGCGAGTCCCAGCGAACTGGATTTGAAAGAGGAATGGAAACGAAGAGTACGATAGAAGAATTACAGATGTTTTCCCACACTGGGCGGGTGATTTTTATGTTGACAAAATAACTCACTGGTTTTATAAGTACACCCACAAATGAACGGGGTGTCCCGCGATGCGGGACTGAGAGGAGCGAGCCGCGCTCAACCCGCATTACCTGATCCAGATCATGCTGGCGGAGGGACCATACGCGCGACTCAACCATCCTCCGCCGCGAGGATGGTTTTCTTTTGCAACGGATATTGATCTTCGCCAACGGCGACCTGCCCGACCTAGAAAAAGCCCGTACGCTCCTGCGCCCGGAGGATTTCATCCTCTGCGCCGATGGCGGAACGCGCCACGTGCTCGATCTTGGTGTCAAGCCAAACCTCGTCATCGGCGACATGGACTCCATTGAAGACAAAGTTTTCCAGCAATTGCGTGAGTCGGCGGTTGAAATGGAGCTTTTCCCGCACGACAAAAACGAAACCGACCTCGAACTTGCCATCCATAAAGCCGCTGGAATGAATCCGCCGGAAATAGTCATCATCGCGGCGCTGGGAGGCCGCATCGATCAAACCCTCGCCAACATTGCGCTCCTCGCCAACCCGCAGTTCGCAACCCTCAACATCCGGCTCGACGATGGGGTGGAGGAGATCTTCTTTTGCCGGGATCAGGCTCAGGTCGATGGAAGAAGCGGGGATATCGTCTCGCTGATCCCCTGGGGCGGTCCGGTCCACGGAGTTCGGACCGAAAGCCTGAGGTGGCTGCTTGATAAAGAAACACTATACCCTGACAAGACTCGCGGCATCAGCAACGAAATGCTCTCCGGCGTTGCAACCGTCACGATCGATTCCGGTTTGCTCCTCGTAATTCATAGCCGTGGATCGTAACGTATCTCGAAAGGTCTCCCATGAAACACCCAACCATCCTTCTTTCCACTCTCGTCCTTCTTGCCGCGTCCTGCGCGCCGCAACCCTCCGAACCCCAAACCCTCACGGTCCTGACCCACGACTCGTTCTCGATGAGCGAGGCAGTGGTGAAGTCGTTTGAAGAGGCGAATAACGCGAAACTCGTTTTTCTGCCCAGCGGCGACGCGGGTGCGATGCTTAACAAAGCGATCCTCACCAAAGACGCGCCTCTGGCGGATGTGATCTTTGGTGTGGATAACACCTTCCTCTCACGCGCACTCGAAGCCGGAATTTTCGAACCGTATGAATCGCCTCAATTGCAAAACATCCCGGATGTGTTCCGGCTTGATGCATCCAGCCGCGCACTGCCGGTGGATTACGGCGATGTGTGCATCAACTATGATAAAAAATATTTCACAGAAAACAACCTGCCGGCGCCGGGCTCGCTCGAAGATCTGACAAAGCCTGAATATAAAGGCTTGCTCGTTGTTGAAAACCCTGCCACATCGTCCACCGGGCTGGCATTCATGCTCGCCACGGTCACACATTACGGCGAGAAATTCACTGAGTATTGGCGCGCACTCAAAGAAAATGGCGTGGTCGTCGTGGATGGTTGGGAAACCGCCTATTACACCAACTTCAGCGCCTCCTCGGGCCGCGGACCCCAACCTATGGTGGTCTCGTATGGATCCTCTCCTGCTGTGGAGGTGATCTACGCGGATCCTCCCATAGATGACACGCCTACCGCCTCCATCCTTGGACCCGATACCTGCTTTCGTCAAA
>DATKAU010000288.1:0-7650 GCA_035514655.1 Anaerolineales bacterium | reverse complement strand
GGCCAGAAGGCATCCACAGCCCAGGCGATGATCTCCTGCGGAGTCTGTTTTTCGAACTCTTCCGCAAGATCCGCGATCTGCGACGGCGTCAACATGGCGGGATTATACCCGTTATAATCCTCGCATGGATTCGACCACCGCTGCGCGCCTCCTCGCGCTTAACCGGGAGTTTTACACCCGCTTCGGTGATGCGTTTTCCGCCACGCGTAACCGGAGTCAGCCCGGTGTGCGGCGCGCCCTCGACATGCTGAAGGGGGATGAGAACATATTGGATTTGGGATGCGGCAATGGGGAACTCGCGCGCGAACTGGCGAAGCGCGGTCACCGCGGCTCGTATCTCGGCGTGGACTTCAGCCTGCCCCTGCTCCGTGAGGCGGAATCTCAGCCGGAGGGGTTCCCTGCCAAATTCATGCAAATTGATCTTACCCAGCTCTCAGCTATCAGCGGTCAGCTTTCAGTTGCTGGCGGATGGTCATTAATCACGGCCTTCGCGGTGTTGCATCACATCCCCTCGCGCGAACTGCGCCTGGGCATACTCCAGACCGTTCGTCAGCTCCTCAAGCCGGATGGAATTTTCATCCATTCCAACTGGCAGTTCCTGAACAGCGAAAGACTCAAGGCGAGGATCCAGCCTTGGGAAGCAGTGTTAGGCTCAGGCTGGAACGTCGACGCGGGGGATTATCTGCTCGATTGGCGCAGCGGAGGCGAGGGTCTGCGGTACGTTCATCATTTTGATGAGGCTGAGTTGGCTGAACTGGCACAAGCCGCCGGCTTCGATATGATCGAGACCTATAGCTCAGACGGGGAAACTGGAAACCTGGGCTTGTATCAAGTCTGGAAGCTGACTGCGTAAGAATCCACCCGCCCGGCGGGTCTAAACAAATGTTCTAACTCATGGATTTGACCAACACGGAGAATGGAATGGCACTCGATATCTTTCAGCGTATCCAGGTCGGTTTGGATGAAAAACGCCACAACGTAACCGAATTCCTTGAAACGGCTTCAGACGCCGAAAAGGATGTCTGCCTGTGCGAAGACGACTGCCGCATCGACGATCATTTACAAGTCATCAACGAATGCCTTGATAGGATCGAAATCAACTCGCTTGGCATCTGCGAAGTCTGTCACGGCGTGGTGGATCGTGCCCTGCTCGAAATGGACTATACAGCTCACGTCTGCCTCGATCATTATTCGGATCAGGAACGGCGCAGTCTTGAAGATGAACTGCAGCTTTCACAGGTTATCCAGCGCGCCCTCATGCCCCACCGTTCACCTCAGATTTCAGGTGTGGAGATCGCCGCGTTCAGCCGCCCGGCGGATATCATTGGCGGCGATTACTTCGATTTTTTCAGGTATCGCGACGGATCACACGGGCTGGTGATTGCCGATGTGAGCGGGCACGGGGTTTCGGCGGGGATGTTGATGAGCAGCCTGCAAACCGCCATTCAAACCATGGCTCCCGATGCCGACTCGCCTGCTGAAATCCTTGAACGTATTAACCGGTTCTACATCCACAACATCAACTTCACCACGTTTGTCACGGTCTTTCTTGCCCGCTATGATCCCGGGGATGGGACTTTGACGTATGTCAATTCGGGGCATAATCCTCCGGCGGTTTTCTGCAGGGATGCAGGGACGATCCATTGGCTGACACGAACCGCGCCCGCGATTGGTCTGGCAGAATACTATAAACCGAGGACCGAAATCGTCCAGCTCTCGCCTGGAGACATGCTCCTGCTATATACCGACGGATTAACCGAAGCCATCAACCATCAAATGGAACAGTTCGGTCTACAGAGGCGGTCTGAGTTCGTTCAGGGCGCGGCAGATTTGTCTGCAAATGAGATGCTGCAGACTGTCCGTGACGGCATCACCGCGCATCGCGACGGGGTGCGTCTCTCGGACGATATGACACTGGTGGCTATGAAGGTTTTGGGGTGAAGAACAACCTGATTTAACTCCCGGTGTATACCGGATGAAGATCCTCGCGGAACCGCCCGAATTATTTGCTGACCGCTACGCGATTCCGACCCAGGTGTTTCGCGATATACATCGCCTGGTCGGCGCGGGCAACAAGCGTGTCGAGTTCAGCTGTGTTTTGATCCCTGGTTGCCACCCCGATGCTGGTCGTAACCTGAATATCAGTGCCTGGGGTTGAGATCGGATGCCCGGCGATGTTCAAGCGGAGCCGTTCTGCCACAATGACTGCCCTTTCAAGTTCGGTCTCCGGCATAAGGATGAGCAGTTCTTCACCCCCATATCTGCCGACCAGATCGATCTCGCGCACCGATTCCATGCATAACCGGGCAAATTCCTGAAGTACGATATCTCCGAATGGGTGCCCGTGGTTGTCATTGATCTCCTTGAAATGATCGAGATCGACCATGAGGCAGCTGAATGGGCGGTTCAATCGCTTTGCCCTCACGAATTCGATTTTTCCCAGCTCGTACAGACTACGCCGGTTGTGCAAACCCGTCAGCGGATCGGTGACGGCGAGGTTTTGCACTTCCTGAAACAGGCGGGCGCGTTCCAGTGAGACCCCGATCTGCCTGACAAAGATGGACAGGATCGGAAGATCGGAATTCCGGATATCCCTCCCCCAGATCCATAAAATTCCCAGCAAGGCGCCTTCGACGATCAATGGCAGGCGGAGCGGTTCCATGCCCGGTGTAATCCCCATTTCCCCCAGAATCCTCAACACTCCGGGCTTTTCCGTGCCCGTAAACAGGGATTCGATCTCATCCTCCGGCCTGGAGATTGCAGCGGGCAGAAGCATGTCCCTCGAGAGTTTACTGCCCGGGAAGGTAAAGTGGAGCATGGGGTAACCCAGTCCCAATTCCACGATTCCGAGATGGTCCGGAGGCAGGGAGGTGTAGTTGATGGTGAATGATTCCCTCTCCGCATCGTAAATCGCCATAATGCAAGTCAGGTTGATCTTCCGAAGTTCGGCTCCAAACCTCTGGATAATTTCCTCCATGGTAAGCGTGGATTCGAGGCGGCTCGTGATATGGGCTATTATGTAGATCAGGTCGTTGGAATGGGCGAGTTGATCCAGCCAGTTGCGTTCCGCCCGGGCTTTGCGCAGTTGCTCGATCGCCGTGGCGAGCTGACCCGCCAGAGTGATCATCAGACGCTCGTCGTCAGCGGTAAAGGCATTCCCCTCGACGCTTTCGGCGTTGATGACGCCGAGGATCTGTTCCTTGAATTTGATGGGGACGCACAATTCAGAGACGATTCGTTCATCCACGTCGATGTACTGAGGATTTTGACGGACATTCCCCAGGCGTTGCGATTTTCCGGTTATTGCCACTTCGCCTGTAATTCCCAGTCCGACCGGCACCTCTTTCATGGTGATTTCATGGGTTGCGACAAAACGATAAGAGTGATGAACGTGAAGAAACTCCCCATTTTCATCCAGCAGCATGATTCCGAAATTGTCAGGAAATAGATTTTGACCGATGATTCCCGTCACACGTTCAATCAGTTGGTCCTCATCGTCAGCCTCGATGGAGGTGAGCGCAACATCATGCAGCGCGGTCAATTGCCGCAATTGGTTTCTTTCTTCTTCAAGCGTCAGCGATTTTGATAATACCAGGGCTAATTGTTCACCCATCATTCCGGCAAAGGCGATTTCATCGTCCTCGAACTGGCGTCTATTGTTGTAACCAAGCAGCAGGGCGCCCAGTTTACGCTCCTGGGCAATCAGGGGAACTCCGAGCATGGAGCAGCTCGGGATGAGCGATGCAACCCGGGGGCTGATATGAGGCGAATTCTTCACATCCAGAACAGCAATTGGCCTGCCTGCTTCCATGACAGAGGCTGTCAGTGTCTGTTGACCAGGCTCAAAATTTGTACCCGGATAGACATCCCTCAACGAGCCAAACGCGACTCTTGGTATGGGAACTTTGTTCACAGGATCCCAAAATGCAAAGAAGCCGTCATCAGCCTTGAAAAGTCTGGTGATTTGTTCTGTCAATATCTCAAGCGTGGATTCCAGGTTGTCGGCCTCCAACGCCCTCGTTGTGATTTGGTTCAGGATTTCCAGAAAATTGATTTGAGACCGGCGATGTTGCTCGTATCGTTCGAGCCTGCGGAACGCGACCAGGCGCTCGTTGGAGAGATTGCTGAGTCTTCCGGTGACGATTGCTATCACGAACAGGGAAATCACCCGCAGGATGTTGCTGGGCTCGGTAAAAATTTCAAGGAGAGGTACACCTGTCAGAGATAGTAAATAGCCACTTGCGATGGTGGTCAGAACAGCGAATGAGACTCCGCCTGACACCCCGAAATACCAACTTGCGACTACGACCGGGATAGTGGCAAGGGATGCAAGCGCGGTGCCAAGCCGGTCGCGGTAACCAGCGAATATCACCACGTAAGAGACAAGCGCGATCACCACCAGGGCGTGAGGGAGAAATGGACGGATCAGGCTGAGAATTCGATTCATGCGGGGTTTGATGAGGAGTCGTTCAGGTCATTTATTCATCATTGGAATATCCATCTGGAATTGTATTCTCATGGGAACGAAAAATTAATTACATTTTTGATATAACCTGCCGGGCAATGTTGCTGCTGGAAGGGGGACCATCCCGGGCTGGGGGATTTCAGGGGTTAACCTGGTTCGGGTTCGCTATATACTGCCACCAATTATGATGGATGCCGTTGCGGCGTCCTTTGGTTTTGGGAAAATGACTCATCCACCAAAGATGATGCAACCGGGTGTCGCCGTTGCCCCAGTCCGCGGCGATGACTTTGCGGGTGATGCCCTTGAAATGAGGGAAGTTATCGCGCCAGTCGTCGCACTCGCTCAAAACCTCATTGCGATTGTTCCAGTCGTAATCGCGTTCGCTGTTCGGCGCAAAGTGGACGTTGCCCAGCGCGGCTTTGCCCGGGTGGGTCTTGTCATACCGTGTGAAGTGATGCCATAGATTGTCCGCCCCCGATGTTTTTTCAAAGACCTTTTCCATGATCGATTCGGCGCGATGCCCCATGTTCTCGAGCATTTCGCCGACGCCGCGCTCATAGGAAAAGCCCATGATCACGAACCGCCGCCCGGCTTCATCGGTGTGTTGAAGCGGCGGGGCGTTGCACCAGAACGGGTCGGGTCCCGCCATGATCGATTCGTAGAAACCCGCATGCGGAAAGTTGAAGACCCATACCTCGTCGATTTCATCGTTTGCCACGCGCTGGAGCAGGTTGAAGCGTTTGATGATCGCGTAATAGTCCGCCTCCTGAGGCATGTAGGGTCTGGAGTCCCCCCGGATCACGTCGAGAAATTCCGCTGCCTTGTACACGTAACTATCCACTTTGGCGGGGAAGGCGTCCACGTCGATGCGCTGGACGATGTGATACCTAACCAGCCCGGCGCTGACCTGCAGGATGTCTGCCATGAATCCCTTTGCCAGAGCCTCCACCTCGTTCCAATTCATGTACTCAGACAGTTTTTTGCCGGAGGCTTTGTCGACGACCGGGTCGTAGACGATGACGAGGGTGCGCAGGGTTGTCGGTTGGGGAGGCTCATCTGTGGAATCGGGAACCGGCTCCGGCTTGATCGAAGCGGGAGAGGCGGGCTTGCGTCGGAAGCGGGAGAAGTAACTCATGTCTGCAAACCAAGGAATATCAAGCGTTTAATTCTCAACGCCTGGCATCACCGCTGCTGATTACGGCAGGTTCGTCGCAAAGTAGACTTGATCGTCGATGGCGAGGTACAGCACATAATTCGGGCTGACGGTCATCGCGTCCACCGTCCCCGATTTGAATGGATTGGCTTGGCCGGCGAACCCCGTCACCTGATTCTGCAATTCGAGCGAGCGCGGTGTGAAACGAAACACCTTCTGGTTTTCGGAATCCAACAGGAGGATCACGGAGTTCGGCGGTGAGGTGAGGAACATCTGCGTGAAGTGCGCCTGTGAAAAAACGTTGATATCTGTGTGGGCGGGAAATGGATCCAGGAAGTTTATCGGATCGATGCAGCGTGTGGGTGTTTCGGCGATACGGCTGAACGTGCAGGTGGAAACGTGCCCATCGGCGTGGAGCAGGTAGAGATCGTCACCGCCCACGGCAAGGTCGATGGCGGTATCGATCGTGTCCGGGATCTGGCTGCCGAAATAAAAATACGGCGTATCCACGAACGTGCCGTCCTTGCCGATGAAAACCCACACCGATCGCGAAGTGGCATCGAGCACGTATAAATTGCCGCCATCCAATACAAGGGAGGTGATGCGTCCCCAGTTGGTGTTGGGCAGTGACGGGAGCGGGATCGCCTGCGGCACCTGACCCGGCGCGCAATACAACAAGTTGCCGGTTGCATCCACGCCGAGGACGGTGGCGCCCGCTGCATTCACCTTGGGGAGCGCAAGCAGATCCACGAGGTTGCCCACCTGATACCCCGCGTAGGTTCCGGGCTGGCAGTTGAAGGCATTATCGAGCTGCAGGCTTTGCCCTGTGAACGCGGCGTGCAGGATGCTCCCGCGTTCGGCGTCGATCATGTACAGATCGCTTTCGCTCGCCGCCATGCGGCTGATTTGTATCGAATTGCCAAGCCCGCTGGTAAAGGCAGGTGCGAATATGAGCCGCGTCACACCCATCAGCGAATCAAGATTCGACTGCGCCTCGTTGCGCAATGAATTCGATTCATCCGTTTCGCGGTAGGCGGAGGCTTGATCCACGAGGCTCAACACATTCTGCCACGCGTCGCGCTGGCGGATGGGATCGCTCTCGCTCACTGCCTGCGCGCGCGCGTTGAGCGCCTGTGAAAAGAGTTCATCGTATTGCACGCTCTGACCGAACCGCAAATACACCACCGACGCGATGGTGACCACGAGCACCGGGATCACGATGGCGATGAAGACCATCGCATACGTGGGCATGAAAAACAACTGCTGCTGAGCGGGTTCGCCCTCCGCGGACTCCGACCCGGGGAGCAGGCGCGGGATGAAGTGCCGGAAAAACGACCGGAGACTCTCGTTCACGCGCCGCCCGATCTGGATCCCGCCGACCATCACCTTCGCCATCTGACGCGTCGCCTGCGCATGCGCTTCATTGGGTTTGGACTCCTCCATTTGGGGCGCGATCGTCGCCGTGGCAACGATCTCCTCCTCCGATTCATCCTCCTCTTCGATGACGGGCTCTTCCACTATTTGCTCCACCGGTTTTTGTTCCACCGGTTTCAAGCGCGGAATCGAAGGCGGAAGGCTGCGCGGGATGGACGGCGTTTCCTGGTTTGGTGGAGGTGGGGTAGCCTCTGCTGGCTGCGGCGGGATCGCATACGCCGAGGGCTGGAGCACGTGCGCGGCGAACTCCGCCATTTCGTCGAGTTGTTCTTCGGTGATGGCGGGAGAGTCTGATGGTTGTGTTTCGGGAAGAGGAGAATCGGGGAGTTGAGAATCACCCTGAACAGTCTCGAACGGCTCTGGTGGAAATACCTCTTCGCGATCAATTTCCTCATCGATAGCCAACGGCTCGTCTGCTTCAGGGGATGCGGCGCCTGGGGATATCGAATCGGGCTCGGGCGGGGACTGGCGGGCAGCGCCTACGTCTGCACGAAGGATGGTGACCGTGCCGCGCCCGGTTTGAGGCTGGATCAACACGGCATGCAGATCGCCCTTCGTAAAGGTGAGTTTGCGATAGCCTGCCTCGAGCGAGGCGGGC
>DATKAU010000287.1:0-10839 GCA_035514655.1 Anaerolineales bacterium | reverse complement strand
CTTGACGGTTGTACCCAAACTCTCGGAAAGTTTCTCGAATAACTCGCGCTGTTCCTTCGTCAATTTGTTCGGGATCGCTACATTGACCAATACCAATTGATCGCCGCGGCCGTTCCGGCGCACGTAGGGCACACCTTTGTTTCTCAGGTGGAATACCTTGCCGGGCTGCGTGCCGGCGGGAATCTTCAATTTCTCATCGCCATCGATAGTCGGCACGTGAATTTCCGCACCCAGCACCGCCTGTGCCACGTTGATGTCGAGGTTTAGAATGATGTCGTTCTCGCGGCGTTTGAAGAACTTGTGCGGCTGGACGTCCAACACCAAATAGACACTGCCGTTCGGTCCGCCATTTTCGCCGGGGTTGCCCTCCCCCGCCAGGCGAATCTGCGTCCCCGTGTCCACACCCGCGGGGATCTGTACCTTCTTCTTCACCTTCTTGCGTTCGAGTCCCCTCCCGTGGCACGTCTTGCATGGGGAGGAAATCGTCTCGCCGCGCCCGTTACAGGTTGGGCACGTGGCTGCCTGCACCATCTGACCTAAAAAAGTCTGGCGCACCGTCCGCACTTCGCCCTGACCGTTACAAGTGGAACACTTCACCGGTGATGTGCCGGGTTCCGCGCCGTTACCGCCACAGGTCGAACACATCTCATCGCGCGTAAACTCGATCTCCTTCTCGACACCGAATACGGATTCTTCGAACGTCAGTGTGACCTGCATTTGAAGATCACGCCCGCGCCGCGGCGATCGGCGCGACCGACCACTGCCGCCCGGCGAGAACCCAAACCCGCGGAACAGGTCTTCGAAAATATCGTTGAAGTCCACGGTGTAATCGTGGAAACCACCGCCCATGCCACCGAGCCCCTCTTTTCCAAAGCGGTCATAGCGTGCGCGCTTATCCGAATCCGAGAGAACACCGTAGGCTTCGTTGATTTCCTTGAACTTCTCCTCAGCGTCCGGTTCCTTGTTTACATCGGGATGATACTGGCGCGCAAGTTTACGGAACGCGCCTTTGATCTCATCATCGCTCGCGCTCCGTCCCAGACCCAGAATATCGTAGTAATCGCGGTTGCTCATATATTACAAACGGTGGTTGAGACGCAAGCAGTCTCGACCACACCATGTGGGCGCTGGTTTCGATACGTGGCGCTTCGCGCCCCTCCTCAACCAGTGGATTTTATTCCTTGACCTCACCCTCAACTACGTCGGGATTCTCATTTGACGAACCTGCGGCTTCATCACCCGCCCCGGCAGCGGGATTCTGCTCATAGACGCTCGCGCCGATCTTCTGGATCACCTGCCCGAGCGCCTCCGTCGCAGATTTAATCGCCGCGACATCCTCACCCTCGGCGGCTTTCTTCACCTCGGCGGTTTTCGCCTCGATCTCCGATTTGATCTCAGCAGGAACCTTCTCACCGAACTCTCGCAACGCCTTCTCCGCGGCATAGACGGTGTTATCGGCATGGTTGCGCACTTCGATCAATTCGCTGCGTTTGCGATCATCCTCGGCATGCGTCTCGGCATCCTTGCGCATCTTTTCCACTTCCGCATCGGACAAACCCGACGAAGCTGTGATCGTGATGTGTTGGGAACGCCCCGTGGCCTTATCCTGCGCGCTGACTTTGAGAATGCCGTTCGCGTCCACATCAAAGGTCACTTCGATCTGCGGCATGCCGCGCGGCGCAGGAGGGATACCATCGAGGATAAACTTGCCCAGCGACTTGTTATCCACTGCCATCGGGCGTTCGCCCTGCAGCACGTGGATCTCCACTTGAGTCTGGCTGTCGCTGGCGGTGGAGAACACCTGGCTCTTGCGGGTCGGGATGGTTGTATTGCGTTCGATCTGCGTGGTGGCAACGCCGCCCAGTGTCTCAATCGAAAGAGAAAGAGGCGTCACGTCCAGAAGCAGAATGTCCTTGACATCACCACCAAGCACGCCAGCTTGAATCGCCGCGCCGATGGCAACAACTTCATCCGGGTTGACTCCCTTGTGCGGCTCCTTGCCAAAGAACGCGCGCACGCGATCCTGCACGGAGGGCATGCGCGTCATGCCACCCACCATTACCACCTCGTGGATGTCGCCAGCGCTCAACCCGGCGTCAGATAACGCCTGTTTGAGAGGGGCAATCGTCCGGTCGACGAGATCCGCGGTGATCTGTTCGAGTTTGGCGCGGGTGAGAGTCATCACCAGGTGCTTTGGTCCAGTGGCATCGGCGGTCAGATACGGCAGGTTGATCTCGGTCTGCATCGTGGTCGAGAGTTCGATCTTTGCCTTCTCGCTGGCTTCCTTCAGGCGCTGTAATGCCTGGCGATCATTGTGAAGATCGATTCCGCTGTCTTTCTTGAACTGCTCGATGAGGTGATCCATGATCCGCAGATCGAAATCGTCTCCGCCAAGGAAGGTGTCGCCGCTGGTGGCACGAACCTGAAATACGCCGTCACCCACATCGAGGATCGAAATATCGAACGTACCGCCGCCTAAATCATAGACAGCGATGATCTCATTCTTTTTCTTATCCAAGCCATATGCCAGTGATGAAGCCGTCGGTTCGTTGATGATGCGCAAAACTTCAAGCCCGGCGATTTTGCCCGCGTCCTTTGTGGCGTTGCGTTGTGCATCGTTGAAATACGCCGGGACGGTGATGACCGCCTGCGTGACCGTCTCGCCGAGGTACGCCTCGGCGTCGCGTTTGATTTTTCCCAGGATCATCGCTGACACTTCAGGAGGCGAATAATCCTTTTCGTCGAGTTGTACGCGTACGTCGCCGTTCTCCGCGGCTTTCACTGCGTAGGGCACGCGCTTCTTTGTGCGTTCCACTTCGGGATCATCGGACTTGCGCCCCATGAATCTCTTCACTGAAAAGATCGTGTTCTGGGGGTTGGTGATCGCCTGGTTGCGCGCCACGCGTCCCACCAGACGTTCGTGATTTTTGTTCACTGCCACCACCGATGGAACGAGTCGTTCGCCTTCCGCCGAGGGGATCACAACCGGTTCACCGCCCTGCATCACAGCCGCAACGGAGTTGGTGGTGCCCAGGTCAATACCAATGATTTTTGCCATAACAATGTTCTCCAGTTTCACGTATCGCGTGTCAGGTTAACCACAAGCCAAGTAACTTGACACCCTTCGACAAGCTCAGGGCATCGCCTGACAAGTGAAACCTGACAGTTTTTATTGTGCCACCCTCACCAAGGCAGGTCGTATCACGCGTTCGCCAAGCATGTATCCGTTTTGTACTACTTCGATAACATGACCACTCGCCACGCCCTCGGCGGGTTCGTGCGAGATCGCCTCGTGGAATTTCGGGTCGAACTGTGCGCCTTTGGCTTCGATTCGCTTCACGCCTTCAGTCTCGAGCATATTTTGCAGTTTGCGGGCGATCAATTCAATTCCGTTTGCCCATGCATTATCAGTTGGCTGGTTTTGCAGGGCGCGTTCGATGTCATCAAGGGCGGGCAGGACTTTCTTCAGAATGTCGCCTTTCATGGAGGCATACATCAGCTCGTTGTCGCGTTCGATACGCTTCTTATAGTTCTGGAATTCAGCCTGGGCACGCCGCCAGCCGTCGACGCTTTCAGCGAGTTTTGCCTCCGCCTCCTCGAGTTGTCGCTTCAACGCCTCGGTCTCTGCGAACGCCTGCCCGCCTATCCCGGATGCCTCCACGGCTTCGGCTTTGATCTCTTTTTCCTCGTATTTGTGTTTCTTCTTGTCGGTCATTTCTTCACTCTCATGGTTCAATGATGGATATTCGATTCTCGAATATCGAATTTATTGCTGGTCGCTTGCGATCGTGTCGTTGACCAGATCGCTCAACAAGCCTGCAACGTACCGCACTGTCGGGATGGTCTTTGCATATGACATGCGCATGGGACCCAGCACACCCAACGTGCCTGTTGCGAGACCCGGCACGCCATATCGCGCGATGACCATCGAACACTGGCGGAGTTCATCCCATTCGCCTTCACCGCCAATCAATACCTGGAGCCCGCCGATATTGGTATTCGTCGTTGTGCGCGCGAGAAGATCCTGCAATGTGGATCGTTCTTCGAAGAGCTTCAGCGCGCGGCGCGCATCGTCCGATTCGGCGAACTCAGGTTCGGAGAGCATGTTTGTCAAGCCGTCGGTGAACATTTCGCCTGAACTGGTTGAGGAGGCGCGGCGCATATCCTGCAGGATCAGGGTCAGGATATCCTGGTCGAGCGGATCGGCACGCGTCGAAAGCGCGGCAAGCGCGTCCACCGCAAGACCAGCCAGAAGGGCGTTCAGACGCGCCGCGGTCTGGCTGAGCCGCTCCTGTGTCACGGGTTCGGCGAGCGTCAGGATCTGCTGGCTGACCTCCCCTCCAACCAACACCAACACCATCAATACCTGCCGCCCCTGGGTGGAAATCAGCTCAACATGCTTGTAACGAGACTGATCTGCATGAGGTGCGGTTATCACAGAAATGCCCTGCGATTGATGCGCCAATACAGATGCAGCAAGGGTCATCCACTGGCTGACGTCTGCGCGCGATTGATGGAATTGATGCGCAATGGTGTTGCGAATGGCTTCGGGAAGTTCCGCGCTGTGCATCATCTGGCTGACGAAATACCGGTAGCCTTCCTCAGTTGGGACGCGCCCAGCAGAGGTGTGGGGCTGTCGCAGATATCCCATTTCGGTCAGCTCGGACATCTCGTTCCGGATCGTTGCCGGTGAAAGGCCAAGCCGGTAATGATCTACAAGCCGCTTCGAGCCAACCGGCTGGGCGGATTCTATGTAATCACGGATAATAAGAAGGAGAAGGCTTTTCTGCCTGTCGGTAAGATCATACATGGCTTCACACAATTAGCACTCTCGAATTGAGAGTGCCAGTGCTGGTGAGATAATAATAAACGAAGCAAAAAGGGAAGTCAATAAGAAGAGTGTAAGAAAATGCCCATCGCTTCATATTAAGGACGGGCGCACAGCTGTCTGATTGGGGTCGTTATGGCGTCTGCACCGGGCGCCACGCCGGATCGAAATCGATCGCCGGATCGTCGGTGAGGCGGGTGCGGTTGCCCCCAGTTACGGTGGAATAGTAAATGTCGCGGTTGCCATCGCCGTTGGTGCTTTCAAACAGGATCCACAACCCATCCGGTGAAAATTCCACATCCTCGATCGGGGCCGGCAGATCGAGTTTTGCCGGGATTCCGGTCTCAACCTCTGCGAAACGGATGCTCATCAACCACGGACGCGTGGGACCGAGATTTCGCTGGTTGAAGAAGATGGTCTGACCGTCAGTGGACCAGACCGGAAGATAATCCCACAATTGTTGTCCGGAGCGGACGAGTTGCACATTATCCTGCCCGGTGACTGACATTGCCCAGACCTGATATGCGCCAAAGCGTTTTACCGTGTAGGCAATCTGGCTTCCATCAGGCGACCATGAAGGTTGGGAATTCTCCACATCACCCGTTGAAGTCGTGAGGCGGATGATTGCGCCGGAATCGATCGTGAGCAGGTAAATTTCCTTGCGCCCATGGCGCAAGGAGGCAAAGGCAATCTGTTCCCCATCCGGCGACCATGCCGGGTCAAAATCAGAGCCTGGGACGGCAGTTAACGTGCGCACATCTGTGCCATCGGCATCGATCACGTATAGGCTCGAGTCGGTGTAGATATTTTCGTAAAATTCCCCGCGGCCGCGGCAGGGTGAGATGAACACCAGCTGCGAGCCATCAGGTGACCACGAAGGCTGGCACGCGCCTTCTTCCATTGAAGTGAGTGGTTGAAGCGAAGTACCGTCCGCATGGACGAGATAAATTTGCGATATGCCTAATCGCACCGAGGCAAATGCAATCTGCCCGGCACTGCCGCCAATCAATGTCGGCGCGCTGAGGGCAGTTCCGCCTGGCGTGGCAGTGAACGTCTGGGTGGGAAGTTTCGTCGGGGTCGAAGTAAAGGTAGGCGTACGTGTTGCGGTTGCAGGGATCGGTGTTAGCGTCGATGCGGGTATTTCAGTCGCGGGGGGTTCGGTCGGAACGGGAGTCTCCGTTCGAGTCACAGCTGGGAAGAGGAAGGGGATTGATAAATAATCGAGCATCCCCAGGATGTTGTCAGGCACAAGGTCTGGCCTGAAGCGCACCAGACCCACCAGCGCCGCGGCAAGGATCAACACCAACCAAAAGACTGTGGTGAATAGGCGGCGGAGAATTCCCTTCTTTTTTCGACGAGGGGGCTTGAAAACAGGTGCCTCCTCTCCTGACCCCGCGCTGGAGGCATTCGAGACCTTGGCCTCACCAAGCGGATCGGATGCCCTCTCGAGCGCTTTTTGTTGTGAAGATTCCGATTTATCGGTGGGCGGAGACTGGATCACATAATCGCCCGGGAGGCGTTGAGTCTTTGATTTGGATCCCAGCAGCGAGTGCTTGAAATCCTCGGCATATTGGTAGCGGTCCGCCGGATCGATGCCCATCGCTTTCTCGATGGCGGAGGCGAGGCGGCGCGAAACCTTGCTATTGCGTTTACGCAGCGGCGTTAACTGCGTGTTATCCATCGCGCGTGCGAGCCCATCCTCGGGGATGATCCCGCTCAATGCGGCGTACAACGTCGCGCCCAGCGAGTATATGTCGGTGCGAGGATCGGTCCGCGCCGTGCCGTATTGTTCGGGCGGCGAATAACCGGGAGTCATGGCGCGCGCGCCGGTGGTGGTCGCCTGGCTTCCATGCAGGACTTTCGCCAGACCGAAGTCCACCAGGAAGATGTGACCGTCGGGCGTGATCTTCACGTTGCCGGGTTTGAGATCGCGGTGCAGAATCGGAGGTTTGCGTGTGTGCAGGTAGGTGAGCGCGTCGCACATAGCCGCACCAAGAAAGATCGCCTCATCTTCGGTGATATTGCCCATGCGCTCCATGCGCTGGCGCAGGTCTTCCCCCTCGATGTAATCCATGACGAGGTATTGCCCCTGATCACCGATTACGAAATGATCGGTGACGCGCGGCAGGTTCGGGTGACGAAGGTTCGCAAGAATGACCGCTTCGAGCCGGAACTGCCGCGCGTATTCGTCGGTGGTAAACAGATTTTCTTTAACCGCAACATCCACGCCGAGATTTTCATCGACGGCGCGATAGACAGAGCCCATGCCGCCCTGCCCGAGAATTTCTACAATTCTATACCGCTTGTGTAGTAATGCGCCGCGCTCAAGGGTCATCGAGTTGGATATGCTCCCAAAATCTTAATACTAGATTTGGGATTATATCAAAGCGATACCCTACATCTTGGGTGCGTCTGCCAATTTGATACGAAAAAACAACCAAGGTGCGCCGGCGAAAATCCAGAATCCGACGAGCGAATAGCGGAAATATCGGAGTGTATAGGCGAGAAAATCCTCACCAGCCGGGAAGACCATGCCCAGCCCGCGCCACAGGATCAAGACCCCGATCAAGCCGATGACAAACCGGAGAGCCCGCTGCGCTACCGAACCCGAAGCCTGGTACCCGCCCTTCGATGTGATCCACGCCAAACCAAGCGCGATCCCGAAAAACGTCCCCGCAAAGGTGATGGAATCCTCCATCGAAACGGGATCAGGCAGATCCCCGACACGAAGCGCATTGTCCGCCCACGTCTGAGGCAGAACGAATCCGCTGAGCCTTTGCACGCTCAGAAATCCGACTAGGATCATCACCAACGATACGGCGAACCCGATCATGGCATGCTGCGTGAAGGTCTTCGTTTTAAGCCATGCGGCTGTCGAATCCCAAAACCGGAGGAAGACCCACAGGATCGCAAAACCGATCAACCACCCTCCCACTACATCGTGTACGAAGTGCACGCCGAGATACAACCGCGAAAAGCCGATCAGGAATGCAAGCGTAAATGCCGCCACCCATGCCCACGATTTGCGGATGCCTGACGCGATGATCCCCCACACTGCGACCGCATTCTGTGCGTGACCAGAGGGGATGCCGAAAGACAGTTCTGCAGAATACGGGACAACCCGATCGCTCACCCAATATGGGCGCGGACCGGCGAACCACAGTTTGGCATAGAAATTCACGGCTGCGCTCGTGATCAAGATCATCGCCACGCGCACCCCCAGAACCGAATTTATGGACCAGTAGATTAAGGGCAGCACGAGGAAGAAAAAATCCTGTGTACCGAGGAACGTAAAGAACCGCATCGGGACTTCGAGCCACCCCCCCATCGACTGTATTGCGGCGATCCATTCAACTCCGATTTGAACCAGACCATCCATGGCATCCTCCTTAGATTTGATCTTGTGCTCGCAAGCCGCCACCCCGGAGAAAAACCCCTCTCCAGTATTTGACGATACGCTTTCTTAATTGTACACTCAAGCCGTGAAAAAGTTGCCCGAAACCCCTCCACAGCATTGGTGGGATTGGACCTCGGTAATCCTTCTGTACATCCTTCTGCAAACCGTTGCGGCACGGCTGGTCGTCACCGAGTGGACGGAGTTCCTGCACCTCGTACAGGGATTCACGTCAATAGGCTTTGTTATCGGTATTTCGCTGGGATACAGCGCATTTCCCCACCGCCGGGCACGCTGGCTGTCGTTTTTCTACATGCTGGTGATGATCCCCCTGCAATGGACGTCGATCATGTCCAACGATGTTTCGCTTGAGGAAAAATTTGCGAGCATATTTGGCAGGCTGCTCTTTTCGCTGTCCGAATTCTTCTCACGGCGCCCGGTCGAGGATCCGCTTTTCTTCGTGACGATCATGTCCTTTGCTTTCTGGGCTTTGAGCGCCTCGGCAGCGTTTCAATTAGCAAGGCACCAGAACTACCTCCGAGCCGCCCTTCCCGCTGCGATCGGCATCCTCGTCATTCAGAACTACGACAACGCGGAAGCCGGTCGCGTTTGGATCATCGGTTTCTTTGCACTCACGGCCCTGCTTCTGCTCGGGAGGTTGACCTTCCTCGAAGAGCAAAAACGGTGGAAGAACAAACGCGTCTTCCTCTCGCCTGAAAACAGCATCGACCTCACCAGCGGCATGGCAATCGCCGCAAGCCTGATCATTCTCACCGCCTGGATGGTCCCCTCATCGTTTTTAAAGATCGATTCCGTGCGCCGCGCCTGGAACCAGATCATTAAGCCGTGGAACGATTTCACCGAACGCTTCGAGAATGCCGTGAGCGCGCTCGATTCGCCGGGCGGAGGCACAACCGGGGAATTCTACGGTTCCCAGCTTGAACTCGGCCTTGGGTTTCCATTGTCGGAGTCGGTGATGTTCCGCGTGGAGGTGCCGCCTCTTTCCGCCAACCTGAAACCTCCCCGGTTTTATTGGCGCGGTCGCGTCTACGATCAATTCCTCGACGATCAATGGACGAGCACCGGCACTGCGCGCGAGGAGTTCTCGCCCCGCTTCGAACCGATCCCCGCAGCGCACACGCTTGCAGGCAGCCCATCCCGATTCATCTTCACAACAGGCGAATCGAGATTTGCCCTGTTGTATGCACCATCGCAGCCGATATGGTTCAGCCGACCTGGGACGTTGTTCACATCCCCTGCCGGTGCTGAACGCGAAATCACCTCATGGAACGCCTCACCCGGTCTACTGCCTGGGGAATCCTACCAGGTGGAAGCCGTGCTGAACAATCCAAACATCCAGCAGCTGCGCGAGGCAGGCACTGAGTATCCGGAATGGGTTACGCAGAAATATCTGCAGCTGCCTGACGACCTTCCCCAGTCCATCCGCGATCTCTCAGCGGTCATCACGGCAGACGCCGAAACTCCTTATGATAAAGCCGGCGCGATCACACGCTACCTGCGCGAGAACATCAAATACTCACCGACGATCCCGAATCCGCCTCGTGATGCCGATCCACTCGAATGGATCCTATTCACTCACCGGGAAGCCTATTGCGTGTACTATGCCTCAGCTGAAGTTCTCATGCTTCGTTCACTTGGCATCCCGGCGCGCATGGCAGTCGGGTTTTCACAGGGTGCTGGCACATCCACCGGCGATGGGATCGCGCAGATAGCCGAAGAGATAGCCATTAATCTCTACACTGTGCGGCGAAATAACGCGCACGCATGGCCCGAGGTCTACTTCCCAGGTATCGGCTGGGTGGAGTTCGAACCGACAGGCAACCAGAACTCGCTGAATCGCCCCCTCGCTCCGCGCGATGGTGAAGATACATCGTCGAATCCTGATCAGGATTTGTTGCTTGAGGACAGCCAGCTCGAGACGCCGGATCAACCCTTCGAGGAGGCTCCGCTTGAGCCTGCGATCACGCCTCAGGATCGCTTCCTCCCCAGCCTCTATCTGATCCTGATCATCCTGGCGTTTGCCGCGCTGACTGCCTTCCTCAGCCAGCGGTATTCCCTGCCCTCACGCGTGCCTGTGTTCATCCGCTCGCAGATCGAACGCTCAGGTGGTGATGCCCCGGGTTGGATTGTGCGTTGGGAACGTTGGGTGAAACTTTCTCCCATTGAGAAGGCGTTTGAAAGCATCAACTTCGGGCTGCGGCAGCTCGGGTCGCCTGCGCCAATCCATGCCACGCCAGCTGAACGCGCCGATACATTGATCGGCTTGCTCCCCGAAGTCAGCCCGCAGGTGAAATCCCTGCTCGAGGAACACCAGACTTCGCTGTACACCCTAAAGCAGGCAAATGGCGATCAGGCGCGGCGCGCCGCCTTACAAATCCGTGTGCAGATCCTCGCGGCGAGGCTCCGCTACTTCTGGGCGGGCTCATACTCTTCCAAGATATAATAGAAACAATTCATTCGTGTTCAAACATGCCCAGACCTGCGCGGGCTGGTTTGCATTCACCCAAAGGAAACATCATGGCAACCACCAAGACCAAGCGAGTCTCGATCAACGACCAGGTCATTGCCGTCACCAAGCAAGCCTCGAAGGTGCGCG
>DATKAU010000286.1:0-4580 GCA_035514655.1 Anaerolineales bacterium | reverse complement strand
TCACACCAAGGTTCTGTTCCCACATCTCCGCCATCGCGGCGACGCTTCCTCCCACGTAACTGCCGATGCCGCCGTCGGTGAACACGATCAGAGGCAAACCATCCGGTCCACCGTATTCCGATTGCACCAGCAGTTCACGCGCCTGCGCCGGGTCGTAAGGCAAGCCTTTGAAGTTGATATCGAAGCCGGGTAACGCGGGCGGATACAACCCGTTGGCGGGGAGGGCGCGTCCGTCGAGCACCACGTCGATATATTTTTGCCGGTCGAATGCCATCGTAAATGCCTTGCGGACATTGACATCGTCGAACGGCGGGCGCGTGGAATCGAAATGCACGTAGCCTGTGCATAGTGAAACCCCGGTTAATAACTCGTTGTGAAGCGGTTCGGTGGGATCTGTGAAGCGGTCGACAGAATATACGCCGGTGATATCCACCTCGCCGGTTTCATACATCCGCTGGCTGTCGCCGGAATACAGTTGATAGACGACGAAGGGGATACTCGGTGGAACGAGATAAAAATCCTGGTTGGCTTCGTAGATTATCACTTCGAACCGCTGCCATTCGATCAGGCGATAGGGTCCCGTACCGTTTGGCGTGCGATACCACTCCTCACCGCTCTCCACGTTTTCTTTGTCCACGATGAATGCCGTGGGATAGGTGAGTTTCAATAAGAAATAAGGCTTGGGCGCGTCGATGGTCACTTGCAATGTGTGATCATCGATGGCGGTCAATCCGCTGATTTTATCTGCCTGACCGGCGTTCATTTCGCGCACGCCGACGATGTCGCCAAGATACGTCAGCACTGTATCCGATGCAAGCGCGGGGCTGGCGGCGCGCTCCCACGAATAGATCAGATCCTGCGCAATGACTGCCCGTCCGGTGTGGAATTTTGCGTTGGCGCGCAGGTGGAAAGTATAGACCGTGCCGTCTGCGCTTACGTCCCATTTTTCGGCGAGGTCTGGTGTGAGATTCAACTGCGGATCAAAAGACACCAATCCGCTGAAGACGAGTTTGTCTCCCGAGCTGTACGTTGTCGCGGGATCGTAATCCCGCGGATTCGTGGACTCGCCTCCTGCCAACACCAACGCCTGATCGAGCGGAATATCCGCCTGCCACGCCTGCGCGGGATTTGGTGAAGCGATATTGAAAGTAATGAAAGCGATCAGAAGCAATCCAATTCTTTTATTCATTTTTTCCTGCCTGCGTATTGTCACGCCTTACGATGAATCCCAGCACGACCACCCCAACCAACAGCATGAAGAGACAACAAAACCCAAGCAGGATCAAAGTCAATGACAAAGGTGGACCAGTTCGGGCTGGGTTATCGTCGGGAGATTGTGTGGCAAAGGATGACGTGGGGATCGCTGTAGGGGTAGATTGCCCGGTTATTTGAAACACGGAGACAGGCACGATGGTGGGAACGTACGTCGGAGTCGGTTGCGCAGTCGGCTGTGCAGCCACCGTCCGCGGGCGGGCACCGATCGCTTTGCGCCATTCATCTTCCAACCCTTCCACGTCGAAACCGTATGTCTGAAGCAGTGCCTGGTCGATGGTCAAGCCGTCGCGCAGCGATGTGAGGAGCGCGGTCATCTCATCCTGCCCGTGTGTTTCGATCAAATGCTTCACAACGCTGTATGACTGGCTGTATGAAAGATAGGCCCTATCGGGTACTTCTGAGAACCCGCTGCTGAGTGAGCGCACGCTGAGCAGGGTGTCATTTTGAATTGCATCGTCCAGTTGGGCTTGCGAGTTTGGATCGAGTTCGCCTTCGCTGTAGACGGCGAGTCCTTCGTTGAGCCAGGTGGGAACGTCGCCGAGGCAGGTAAAGGTGAGGTGACCCACAAGCACGTGTGTAAGTTCGTGGACGATGGCGTCACGGCCCCAGTCGAGGTCGGATTGCGAAATGCCCAGAATGACAATGTCCTGATCAGGGAACGCCTGCCCGCCAGTCCACGAGGGTTCGTAGAGGATGGCGTCCCTCAAATCGTTTGTGTCCGCAAAGATGTAAATGTCAATCGGTGAATCGGCGGTAAGACCGGATTGCGTCTCGTTAAATTCGAGTCCGTTTTGGGCGGCAGTGAGCAGATCGCGTGCGAAGGCTTCATCGCCGCGGTACCAGTGGAAATTGATTTGACCTTCGTTGATTGTCTTCCAGTTGTGATTATCGTCGAGCCATGTGGCGGTCTTCGTTTCGCTGATGGTTTCCTGCCCGTTTGCATCGACGACTCGCCAGCGCCACCACAGTTTTGCTCCGGGGGGAAGGGATCCGCTCTGGCGCATCTCCCACGTCCATTCCGCATCCACAGTAGTCCCCGGCGAAAATTCCGGAAAGGCTTTGGCAATCACCTCGCCGCAGGTTTCCTGCTCGTTGCCGTATTCCAGCACCACCGATCGGATTTCAGACCCGCCGGTGATCGTCGCGCGGAATGTGGCGGATTCCGGGAAGTTGAATATGACTTCGTTTTCAGTGACGTTCGCCTGGGCATAGGCGGGTGTCGATGTCACAGCCAGCAAGCTAAGGCTGAGAAGGACCGCTATGATGGAAATCCGCATGAAATTCTCCGTTAATCGCATTTTAATTGCGTGTCATTCGGCTGACCTTCCAAATTCTATTCAGAAAGGAGAGGTTTGTTTGACGCTTATATACCTTGCAAGTATAATCCTTCAAATCTCCCGGTTGGGGGATTTGCTTGAGGTATACATGGCCCTGCGCGGCAACCTTCGCGATTTTACCGTTACTCAACTTCTCAACTTAATCAATCTTGCGCAAAAGACCGGCACACTGGTGGTGGATGGTCCCGGCGAGCAGGCGTTTGTGTCATTTCGCGAGGGAAAGCTTGCGTACGCGCGCGTCGGGCAGGACGATGGGAGCCTCGCGGCAGTGTTGCATAAAGCCAACAAACTCACCGTCAATCAATATCGCGCCATCGTGGAACGCGCCGGGAAGATCACCGACAAGGAACTCGGGCTGTTGTTGATCAATGCCGGGTACCTCTCGCAGGAGGAAATTCTCGCCAACCTGCAGAATTATTTCACCGATATCATCCGGCGGCTTTTTACGTGGGTGGAGGGCTTCTTCCGCTTCGAAGGCGGGATGATGCCGCCCGAGGATCGCATCAACGTGCGCGTTGATCTCGAAAATATTATCATTGAAGGCTCGCGGCAGCTGCGTGAATGGGAACAGTTGCAGGATGAGATCCCCAGCCTGGATATGGCGTTGAAGTTTACAGAACGCCCGTTGAAAAACGTCAATTTGAGTGTCGAGGAATGGCGCGTAGTCTCGTACATCAACCCGAAGAATACGATGAAACAAATCGCGCAGACGAACAAGATGAACGACATTGAAATCCGCCGCATTGTGTACGGCTTGCTGCAGGCGGGGCTGGTCGAAATTGTGCGCCCCGAAGGCATGGTGGTGCCGCAAAGCCCGAACATGTTCCCCACGCAGGACAAAGAGGAACAGAAATCATTGGTCAATAAATTAATTGGCCGTATCCGCTCGCTTTAATTTTAATCAAGGCATTGTGGAAGGTCAGGAATTATGCAGACAGTAAAAATCGTGGTCACAGGTCCCTTCAGCGCAGGCAAGACCGAGTTCATCCAGTCGGTCAGTGAGATTGACGTTGTCTCGACCGAGCGCAAGATATCGAGCAGCGCCGAGCGCGCCGTCAAGGACCAGACGACGGTTGCCATGGATTTCGGGCGCATCACCGTCGATGAAGACCTTGTCCTGTATCTGTTCGGCACGCCCGGGCAGAAACGTTTCGACTTCATGTGGGAGATTCTCTCCGAGGGCATGCTGGGATTCATCGTGATGGTGGATAGCACGCGGCCCGAAACGTTTCGCGAAGCACGCTCGATCCTCGAGACCTTCCGCGCCTACGCGCCCACGCCTTATGTTGTCACCGCTAACAAACAGGATATGGAAGATGCCTGGGAGCTCGAAGACATGCGCCACGCCCTGCGGCTTGACAACAGGGTGAAATTCCTGCCGTGCGTCGCCACCGACAAGGACACGGTCAAGTCGGTGCTTCTCGAGTTGTTATACAGCATTCTCGCAGAAATGGAGTCGGGGAAGTAGGGGAACCCGCCGGTTGGATTCGTGTCATCCATAACTACAGATCAAGGAATCGTTCATTACGAAGTGTACGGGCGGGGCAGACCCGTCATCCTTTTGCATGGCTGGCTAGGGTCATGGGGCTTGTGGCAGGAAACGATGGAGTACCTCGGCAAGTATTACCGCACGTATGCCCTCGACTTCTGGGGATTTGGAGAATCGGGAAAGAAGCGGGATACCTATGCCATCCAGGATTTTGTCGGCCTCGTCAAACAGTTCATGGACCAGCTTGGGATTTCGCGTGCCCCGCTCGTGGGGCATAGCATGGGCGGCACAGTCAGCCTGTCGATTGCCATTCGTTATCCGGAACGCGTAAGCAAGGTCGTTGTTGTAGGATCGCCCATCGTTGGTTCCTCTCTCGCCTGGCCTTTGAAACTTGCAGGGTATCGTCCGATCGCCTTCATGTTGTTTAATATGATGGGCGTGTTCCGGCTGGGGGTGCGCGTGGCATCCCCGTTTATTTG
>DATKAU010000285.1:0-3038 GCA_035514655.1 Anaerolineales bacterium | reverse complement strand
GAGAAGGCAAAATTCGTGGTCGAGCCGAAGATCGATGGCCTGTCAGTTGTGCTTCATTACCGCGATGGTGTCTTTGTGCAGGGCGCCACCCGCGGCGACGGGGAAGTGGGGGAGGACATCACGCAGAATTTGCGGACTCTCCGGTCCATTCCCTTAAAGATCCCTGTCGATGCGAAGGGATCGAAACCGCCAAAGTACATTGTGATCCGCGGCGAGGCATATCTCCCAATCAAGGAATTCGAAGTGTTGAACCGCAAGCTCGAAGAAAAAGGCGAAAAGACCTATCAGAATCCGCGTAATACCGCGGCAGGGTCATTGCGCCAGCTCGATCCGGAATTAACCGCCTCGCGTCCGCTGACGATACTGCTTTATCAAATTATCCATGTCGAAGGCGGGAAGATCCCAAAATCTCAGTGGGAGATCCTGGAATATCTCAAGGCACTCGGCTTCCCGGTTACGGCTATTGCGAAACGATTCGATACTCTCGAAAAGGCTATTGCCTATACTGAATCATGGGAGAAAAAGCGAGACAAGCTGGCCTACGAAACAGACGGCATGGTCATCAAAATTGACGATCTGACTCTCGCCGCGGAACTTGGCTTTGTGGGCAAGGACCCGCGCGGTGCGATCGCGTTCAAGTTCCCCGCTCGTGAGGTGACAACGAAACTGCTGGATATCCGCGTCACCGTCGGACGGACGGGCGTTCTGATTCCCAATGCCGTGCTCGAACCGGTGGAAATCGGCGGCGTGATCGTCGAGCGCGCTACGCTGCATAACTTCGATTACATCGCCGAGAAAGACATCCGCATCGGTGACCGTGTGCTGCTCAAGCGCGCTGGTGAAGTGATCCCATATATTATTGGTCCCATTGTTGGTGCACGTACAGGCAGGGAGAAAAAGTATAAGCCCTCCATGAACTGTCCCGCCTGTGGTCAGCCCGTGGAGCATCTCGAAGGGGAGGTCGCGTGGTATTGCGTCAATGCCGCCTGCCCTGCGCAATTGGTCAGAAACATCGAACACTTTGTCTCGCGCGGCGCGATGGACATTGCCGGACTCGGTACGCGTATTGTCGAGAAACTCATTGAAACCGGCAGGGTCAGGGATGTCGCGGACATCTACACCTTGAAACGCGCCGATATCCTCTATGCCGTCACCAAGAAAGACAGAAAAACGGAAAAGGAACCCCCCGGCAAGATCGCCGACAATTTGTTGACCGCCATTGAAGCCTCCCGCAGCCAGTCCTTGAGTCGTTTGATCACAGCGTTAGGCATCCATGGGGTCGGTGGAGTGATGGCTGGAGATTTGTCGCGCACCTATCCTGATCTCGACGCGCTTTCCAAAGCCAGAGTGGACGATTTGCTGCAAATCGATGGAGTCGGCCTCACTACTGCAGAAGGCATCGTGGATTGGTTCTCGCGCCCGTTCAACCAGCAGGTTTTGAAGAAATTAAAGGCGGTGGGGATGTGGCCCAAGGGCGGGGCAGGAACAAAGCGCGCGATTTCTGATGCGTTCGCCGGTTTGACCTTCGTCGTCACCGGGACCCTTCCCAAATTCTCGCGCGACGATGCCAGGGCATTCATCGAATCGCACGGCGGCAAGGTGACCGACAACGTCAGCAAGAAGACGAGTTATCTCGTGCTGGGCGAAAATCCCGGCTCGAAATTTGATAAGGCAAAATCGCTGGGCGTTAAAATCATCGGAGAAGCAGAATTAAGGAAATTGATAGGACGATAACCCCGAAGGGGTGCAATGATTCTAGCCGGATGTATTGCGCAATATCAAATCCCGAAGGGATGACATGATCTTGCCCAACCTATGACACCCCTTCGGGGTTTGGATTACGAATCTCTTGTACTAGAATAATTCCATCCCTTCGGGATTGGTTAATGGCAGGGAATAACCCCGAACGGATGACATGATTCGGCAATGCCGGAGGTGAACCATGGCAGGCACGTTTTCCCAAATCTACATCCAAATCGTCTTCGCCGTGCAGGGACGGCAGAATCTCCTCCAAAAAGAATGGCGGCAGGAAGTGTTCAAATACATGGCGGGAATCATCAAAAATAAGGGGCAGAAATCGATCATTGTCAATGGCGTGGAGGATCATGTACATGTATTTGTCGGACTGAAGCCCTCAATGGCTTTGTCTGATCTGGTGCGAGATGTGAAGAACAACTCATCCAATTTCATCAACGATCATCCGTGGATCAAAGGGAGTTTTAGCTGGCAGGAGGGATACGGAGCGTTTTCGTACAGTCATTCGCAGATTGGAAGTGTGTACGATTATATTTTGAATCAGGAAGGACATCACGCCAAACAATCTTTCAAAGACGAGTATATGGACTTCCTCAAAAAGTTCGAGATCGAGCATGACGTTAAATATGTGTTTGAGTGGATTGAGCAATAAGCCCAGTGGCGTGTTTCCATGAAAAAACAAACCACTTTTCTTGTCTTTATGACATTTCTGATTTCGCTGGCGTGCCAGTTATTTTTTCCTGCATCCACAAACAGGGATGGGACGATCATCTCCTCTTGCACCGACGTTGTAAAAGCCTTTCGCGGAGTCCAGCCTGGGGCGGTTCCACAAGCCTTGCTCGAAACTGGGATCAAGCAGGGGAATGAATTCGATGTAGGCGATTACTTCGATGCCCTCACACACGTCTCCATGACGGATTTGCGATGCAGGCTGGTTACGCTTTGCATTTCGTCCAAGAGGGCGCTTTTGGCGCTCTTGTTTTCGGCTTGCCAATAGCGGATCCTCATTTTGTGCAGATACTTTCGTCTCTCATTCACGTTCATTGGTTCGGTTTCTGTCATCGTTTCCTCGGTAACATTTTCTTTTGAAGGAACGATACCAGTTCGGTAACATTTTCTTTTGAAGGAACGATACCAGTTCGGTAACATTCTAATTGAGGGAACGCGCAGGTTCACACCGAATCTGGTATAACTCGAAGAATGGAAAAATTGCCCCTCTCCCTGATTGGGGTTCAAAAGATTTGAAGCTCGGAACATTGAGAGCGGTGATTCGTCAATTGGGG
>DATKAU010000284.1:0-6017 GCA_035514655.1 Anaerolineales bacterium | reverse complement strand
ATTGTACACAAAGCCAATTCTGCAGAGGATATGCTCTACCCAAAACATGGTGGCCACTATGATTTGGCGATGATAGACATAGATTTTGAGGCAGATGATCAGGGCCTGTCACTTATACGCCGTTGTCGTTCTTCCCAAGATTGGCATTCAAAATTAGTGATTATGGCTGCTGTTGATTCGAACTATCGAGATGATCTACCGCAAATTGATGATAACCAATTTGAGATGTTTGATTACTTTATGATTCTGCCGAGATATTTATTGTCATTAATTCCTGATATTGAACAGGCTATGGCAATAGCGGCGGCTAAAGGCCGATAAGATAAGTGCGACCTTTGATTAGGTTCGGAGATCCGAACCCATTTTCTGATGTATGGCCGCGCAGGGCTTTACATTACGATTCAGCGCGGACACGGAAGTCGCCACCGACGAAGGCGACACACTCCGTGCCATCAGCCAGATCCAAATCGGGGATTACGTTCTTGCCTGGGATGAAGAAACAAATACCATCAGTTTCTACCCCGTCACAGACACCATCCATCACACTGACGAGACCATCTTTCACCTCACCATTGACGGCGAGACGCTTGAAACCACGCCTGAGCATCCCTTCTACCCTTCGCCTTCGCTAAGGGCAGGCTTGAAGGCGAAGGCTGGGTGGAAGCCGAAGACCTGCACGTTGGGGATGACATCCACAAAGCGGACGGCTCCACAGGCGAAGTGGAGTCCATCGAGTTCGAACAAACTCAGCGTGAGATGTATAATCTCACCGTTGACGAAGCGCACACATTCTACGTAGGCAACGGTCAATGGTTGGTGCATAACAGCAGCTGGAAGATCGATCCATGTGGCGAACGAAAAGCAACCTGGTCTGGAGATCGCGCCACGCTCCGCAGAAAAGTTTTGAGCGGTGTATCCGTGAAGTAGAAAATCGGGGGAAGTGGTATTTTTGACCTTTCAACCTCGTAAACCCGTTTGTTCCACCAACTTGTAGTACTGCGGTAACGCAGTACTTTTGTTTTTGCGCGCCTTGCATAAATGTGTGTAACTTTCCTTGTTTTTTCTTTCTCATTCGACGGCGGACAGGTAACCTTCATCCAACCCCCTGGCTTGGGAATTCCCAGTCCGGGGGGTTGAGCATCAAAAACCTACGTAATCGGAGGAACCATGTCATCGAAAGCCGTTAAAATCTCGATCGTACTACTGTGTATACTTGCCCTCTTGATCCCATCACCCGCGAATTCCGCGGCCGGCGAAATTTCATCCGTACAGATCACAACGCCCACCACAGGCGCGTTCGTATCCACCGAGGTGAACCCAATAAGTCTGAATATCGGCGGGACCGCATTGGTCAGCGTCAAGCTGAATAACGTCCCCGTGGAAGGATATAAGAGCGCGGAGTTCACCTGTACCTACAGTGCAGGGTTGGTTGAAAAAAGTAATATCGCTTTCACTGCTCTTTTTGGTGCAGAGCCGGTTACCGCGATCCATGATCCGCAAAATGGGGCATTCATCGTCGCCATAGCCGGCATGAACAGCAATCGAGCCACGACAAGCGGTGTGGCATTCACCTTTAGTGCAAGAGGTTTGCAGGCCGGGCAGACCCCAATTCAATGTGCGGCGCGCGTTTCTACAGGGAACAATCTGGCAATCGATATTCCGTCGATTGGGGCCGCCCTCACCATTCTGGATGCCCAGGTTTCACCCACACCCTTCGGATCTGCACCCGTAACCCCGGATCCTCATGGACATCCCACCGCTGAATCACCCACGCCTGTAACAACCGGTTCACTGAGCGGGCAGATTCTCGCCAGCAAACCGGTGACGATCCGCCTGCTGGATGCCAATCAGGTGGAAATCACATCCCTGATTGCCAACCCTGATGGCACATTCACGATGACACCGCTTCCCGGAGATTACACCCTGATAGCCACAGCGAGCGGTTTCCTCAGTTACTACGGATCTGCGACGATTACAGCCGGGAGCCCGTCCGTATACCCTGCCGTGAGTCTGGTGGCAGGCGATGTGGATGGCAATCTCGTGATCGATCAGTTCGACGCCTTGACGATCGGCATGAACTACACAACCTCCACACCCGAAGCGGCGGATTTGAACAATGATGGAATCATCGACTTTCTGGATCTGGAACTCCTGGCTGAGAACTATCGTCTGACCGGTCCGACCATAGGTACAGCCAACTCATCCATTCAGGGTCTTCTACAAAAGATAAAACCGAAGGCGACTGGTTCCCCCATCCCGGGTCTAACAAAAACCGTAATCGCGCCGGTGGCAACCAGTTCCCCCATTCCGGGTCTTACACAAACCGTGATCACTCCCGCTGCGACCCTGATAACCGGGCAAACAGGAGCCAACGGAGCCTTTCTTGGAGCACCACTGTGCCCCGCACATGATCCCTCGAAATGGCATGGGCTGTGGGATGGTGTCCTCGGCTGCCATTACGATCATGAACACGGTCAGGACCCGTTTACGCCAGCGGTTGCCGCGGCGTTCCCCGGATTCGATCTGCGAGCCCTGCTGGGCAACGTGGGTATCGGGCATACGAACCCGTCGTCTCCAGTGGAAAACACACACAAGCACGGTGGATTCAAATGGCAGGTAGATGTTGCTGCGCCGCAAGGGTGTCGCACAGGATTTGAGGACGGCACGATCGCCGTGAAATCGTATGCGATCCAGTTCCACTCCTTTGGCCGGCAGGACGTGGAGCATGAAGCGCGGAATCACTCAAGCGTTGCGCTTCTTGCGTTTTGCAAGTCGGACAATCCCAACGATGTTGGATATATGTACGTCACGCAGTTGCAGGAATATGGACAGAGAGTAATGCCATACCAAGGATTCGTTATGCCATATCCCGACAGCTTTCAACCGACCTATATCAGCCCACGCGGCCCATACTTTACCACCGAGTGCTTCGGTAATGACTTTAGTTTTGTTGATCTGGATGGCACCACCCGTCTGGTTGACTGTCGCGATGCTGGTGATACGAGAAACAATAACAACACGATATGGACCAGTAAACCGACTGGTAACGGGGCGCGGCCGTTTACGCCTCTCCTGTTCCGTATGTTATTCCGTGGTCGTGACAACTACCAGCGTGTTGACGTGACCGATCTGGTACACCCATACACATGGCGCTGGGTATGCGGTGGTGTAAATTACGCTCCGGTTGGATGCCGTTTCAATAGCTCTACTATGACGATCAATGAAGTCATGGGCGATATTCCCGCCGCGTGGGATGGGTTGGCAGGCTTTGACACCGACCCGCGACCGGGACGGATCACTGCACAGGGATTTGTCACCCGCTTTGGCGATCTGAATCTGGCTTGCACAGTGGCAGGAGGCGATTGCTACCCGATCAAGCTGGTGTCTGCATTCGTGGGACGTTATTCCAGCGAACTATCCGTTGAAAAGGTAACAAACCCCGACCCGTTCAATACGCCAGAACGCGACATCTACTTCTGCAATGGCGCACCGTGCCGTGAAACAGACCCCGGAGCGGTCCCGTCAGGCTGGATAGGGACTGAAAACTAATGACCACCTACTTCGCCAGCTTCGGTAGAAACGATGGCAACAACATCTATTTCGACAAAGGGCGCACAGTTTTGTGCGCCCTCCTAATGGAGCAGCTATGAAACAAATCACTATTGCATATTCTCTGGCAATTCTTGCGGCCGTCTGTCTTGTATTTGGTGCGCAGGCACAATCTCCTGAAGCCATCTGGCTGACTGCCAGTCCAACAACCTACAAGACCGGGGAAACCGTTCTTGTCACTGTAAACGCCACTTCGGTCACTCCGGTTCAGGGATTCACGTTCCAGATTCGCTACGACCCTGCATGTCTGCAGCCAGTCAACGCCTCGAGTCCGATCCCCGGCATGAACGGCCTGCCCCTGCCGCAGCTCACGGGCCTCGTTGACGGCTCGTATGCCAGTATCACACCGCAATCCCTCAACGGGGTTTTGGCTGAGGTGAGGTTCACCGCTTTGCAAGGATGCCAGACCAGCCTTTACCTTGAGAGCGCCGCGCTTGCCGTGCGTAACGCGGAGGGATTTGCCGCACCGGTGACCAGCGTATTGATCGGCGAACGAAATGTTTCGTTGAATATTGACCGTGAGTCGGTCGAACCGCAAGCGCCGCCGCCGGATACCGGATCGATTCTTTCACTCGACCCACCCGAAGCTGGAAGCGGAATCCTCGGGTGGCTTATCGGCATCGGGATCGCCATTTTGATCGCCCTCGGGTTGCTGGGTGGTTACAAAGTGCTGAGGCCAGGTTCTGCAAACCTCGTGAAAGCGGCGAAACCACAAGGCAAGGCGGCTTTATACATCAAAGAGGGTCCTCAAGTTGGCAAGAGGTTTCCTCTCAACAAACTTCCCTGCGTGATCGGGCGTGACCCGCAAAACGATATTTGCATCCTTGACCCCAATGTGATCGGCAGGCATGCCCAAATCTATAAGGAAAGGAGCGGATACTATTTGAAGGATTTAGGCGCAGGGACGCTCATCAATGGTCGTCCGGTGAAGGGCAGTGCTGTTGTTCTGCTCCCGGGTGACGTTGTCCGATTTGGCAAAAGTACAATGTTCGTGTTCGGGTGATCTGTTTCAAACAACTTCATCTCACCACCAAGAAAAAAGAACAGTCCTGTGACTGTCCTTTTTTCTTCTTACTTGGTTTTACACCCCGGCGGCTTTCTTCAAAGTATCGGCCTTGTCTGTGCGTTCCCAGGGGAACTCGATATCGTCGCGGCCGAAGTGACCGTACGCGGCGGTCTTGCGGTAGATCGGCTTGCGCAAGCCAAGGTCGCGGATGATCGCGCCGGGGCGCAGATCAAATTGCTCGTCCACGAGCGAAGCGATCTTTTCGTCCCCAATCTTTGCCGTGCCGAATGTCTCAACATTCACCGAAAGCGGGCGCGCGACGCCGATCGCGTAAGCAACCTGCACTTCTACGCGATCCGCGAGACCCGCGGCGACAATGTTTTTCGCCACATAGCGCGCCGCGTACGCCGCGGAGCGATCCACTTGTGTGGGATCCTTGCCGCTGAAGGCGCCGCCGCCATGCCGCCCCATGCCGCCATAAGTATCGACAATGATCTTGCGCCCGGTCAAACCGGCATCACCCTGCGGACCACCGACCACAAAACGCCCCGTGGGATTGACGAACACCTTGATGTTCCTATCGACCATGTCGGCGGGAAGGGCAGGCATGATGATGTGTTCGGTGACCATTTCAGTAATCTCCGCCTGTGAGACATCCGGCGCGTGCTGGGTGGAGATCAGGACTGTGTCGACGCGCTTCGGTTTGCCGCCGGAATATTCTATTGTGACCTGGCTCTTCGCATCGGGACGAAGCCATGAGATGGTCCCGTTTCGACGAAGTTCGTTTTGCCGGCGCGTTAACTTGTGGGCAAGGTAGATCGGCAGCGGCATGAGGGTGGGCGTTTCATTGCAGGCAAAACCAAACATCATGCCCTGATCGCCCGCGCCGATCGTCTCGACCTCTTCGTCAGTGATGTGATGTCCATCGCGCGACTCCAGCGCATGATCCACACCCATGGCAATATCGCCTGACTGCTTGGTGATGGCGACCAGCACGCCACAACTGTTGCCGTCGAAGCCTTTCTCGCTTGAGTCGTAGCCGATTTCGTTAACGACTTTGCGGACGAGTTCGTCGTAGTTGAAGTTGGCGCGGGTCGTGATCTCCCCCAACAACATCACGAAGCCTGTCTTGGTGGCGGTCTCACAGGCGACGCGTGAGCGTGGATCCTGCTCAAGGCAGGCGTCCAGCACCGAGTCCGAGATCTGATCGCACATCTTGTCGGGATGTCCCTCCGTCACTGACTCCGATGTGAACATCAGTTTGGAGGAGGTCATAAAAGTGTTGCTCATGGTTCTGTCTAACTCCTTTGGAAATAAAATTGCCCCTTCAGACGAGCAGAAAGGGCAATTACATATTCATGTGAAGCCCTCTCATCTCCCAGAACATCCGTCTGTCGGAATT
>DATKAU010000283.1:0-15144 GCA_035514655.1 Anaerolineales bacterium | reverse complement strand
AATTTTGAACTGCGTAAATCCTATGATGATTATACTGAAATCCCCCGAACCGAGCAGGTTACGAATTTTCTCCAAATGCCAGAACCACAATGTGCTGGTTGAGCAATTGAGGCGTGGAAGAATTTGCACCGGGGATGATCTGCCCGAGCGTGTACCCGCCCGCAAGCGGCACATCGGCTCCCATGATGTCGCGTACCGCCGTGATCTCGACGCCCGGATTCGATTTGAGGAGCATCTCCCATGCCAGATCCACCAGGACCAGGCCGAAGGCGGGTTTTGCCCCATTGAGTTGTTTCAATGCCTGTTGTGCAGCCTCCTGTGCGGCGGCTTCACAGGATACGCGGCTCCCCACGAGCAGGTAGGCGTCCGCGCCGTCGCGGATGGGGGCGTTGAGGCGGAAACTGCCGTCTGCCTCCACGCGGATGGGCGCGCGTACCACGAGTTGATCACCCTGCTCCACACCCAACGGATACAACCGCGCCAGGTGGCTCAACGGAGGAAATGCCCATTCGCGCGCAGGATACCCGAACAAGTGCGCGTACGTCTCGGAGGCAGGTCTGCCATCGAGAGTGCGGAGCCAGAAGCCGCGCGAACGCGTGACACGGAACTGACTGCCGACAGGTTTCCATCCGTGCGATGCGCCTATCCCCACGCGCAGATCCCCGCGGAGGATCGCTGCAGCGAGAGCACCGTTCCCGGTTTGCGGACCCGCCAACTGGTAGGAATGTCCCGTGTGCAAATCGCCTGAGGCGAGGGCGCCTGCGAAGCGAACGGAACTGCCGGTGAGGGAACTGCACAATTGATCGGCATCGCCATTAAACCCGTCGGCAAAGAACAACACGGCTCGTGCGTCTTTGTATTCCGAAACTGCCTTTAAAAGTTTCGAGCCGGTTTCGCGTCCGCTCTGTGCGTACCCGGGGAGCCAGTGCGTTTCGGCTTTCAGATCGCCCGCCAACAATGCGACGATAACCGAATTCGGATGAATGCCCTCGTGCGTCAACCCCGCGGGACTGCTGAACCCGACGATCGGAGTATCACCCAGCAAGCCCGACACCCCGCTGACGACTTCGCGCGCCTGATATTGGTGCGAGGCGATGACCAGGCCGAGGGCTGGCGAGGCAGCTCCAAGCCGGTTCAACGCCTGATGCGTTGCCTGTAACCCTGCCTCCCGCCCGTTCAATGCCTGCGCGTTGCCGATCGATACGGTCAGGCTCATGACTGGGTCACTCCTTCTGCAACAGGGATGGTGAAGTGGAAGGTGGTGCCCTTGCGGAACTCGCTTTCAAACCAGATGCGTCCGCCCTGCATTTCGATCAGGCTCTTCGTAATGTTCAACCCCAGACCCGTGCCGGATACTTCGCGCGCCTTCGAATCATCGGATCGGAAAAATTTCTGGAATACCTTCACCTGATCCTCGGGGCTGATGCCGATGCCGTTATCCTGCACCCAGAGATGGACGACTCGTTTGGCGCCTTCGGGATCCCATTTGTTTTCGGTTGCCTCAGCGCCTACATGGATTTGCCCGCTTTCAGGGGTGTATTTGTGTGCGTTACTCACCAGGTTGGTAAGCACCTGGCCGACGCGCAAGCGGTCCGCCCAGACCTGCGGGAGCTGCGCGGGGATGTTGAGGGCGATCTCCTGGTGTTTATCCTCAACCTGTCTCTTCGTGGAACGGATGACATCCTCCGCCACATCCAGGATATCGACCGGGCTGAATTCAAGCCGCAGGCGCCCGGCTTCGATCTTGGCATTGTCATTCAGATCGGATACCAGCGCTGACATGCGCTCGACATTGGAGCGGATCGTGTTGAGGAAGTTGGACTGCATCTCATTGATCCCTCCCACCGAGCCGGCCGCGATCAATTCGGAATAGCCTTTGATGGAGGTCATCGGGTTCTTGAGTTCGTGTGCCACAAAGGAGACAAACTCGCTCTTTGCCTCGTTCGCCTTCTGGACTTCATCGTAGAGCCTTGCGTTTGAGATGGCGATCGCCGCATTGTCACTCAGGCGGATAAGGAAATCGAGGTTGCTTTGCGAGTCGCTCACGCTTTCGAGCAGGATCAAACCGATCGCCTGGGCTTCGCGGCGGATCGGCACGATGATTTGCGTGTGCGCGCCGGGGTAGATGCCCTTCGAGCCGTTGTTCAATAAAGACACCTGTCTCGCCTGCCCGCGCTGGATGGCAGTTTGAACGGCAGGCAGATTCAGGGCGAGCCGGGCTGACATGGGGTCAGACAGGAGATCTTCGTAGCCCTCCTGTGCCATGATTCGCAGGTTGTTGTCCTCCAGCATGCCGATCAATCCGGCCTCCGTTTTTGATTGTCTCATCGCCCATTCGAGGGTGATGCGCATGGCGCGATCAATATCCAGCCCGGCATTCAGTTCGCGCACAATACGGCCCATGATCGACAACTCCTCGACGCGGGCGGTGAGTTCCTGATCGGTGTTCGCGATAAGGCGGGCGTTCTCGATTGCGACCGCCGCCTGTCCTGCAAACGCCGTTAACAGGTTCTGATCGTCCTCCGCGAAGGGAAGTCCGTCGCGGCGGTTGATGACTTCGATCACGCCGAGCACGCGGTCTTTGATCTGCATGGGCACGGCGAGGAGCGCGCGCGAGATGAACCCTGTCTGCCGATCGGCGGTGCCGAAATGGGCGGTGGATCGCTGTGCATCGTTCTCGATCACGGGTGCGCGTGTTTCCACCGCGCGGCCCACGATCCCGGTTCCGGCTGGGATGCGCTGGCCGAGCAGGTTGCCGGCAACCGGTCCGACGGTGACGCGGAATTCAAGTTCGGCGGTCTGATCGTCCATGAGGAACAACGTCCCTGCCTCGCAGTTCAAGATGGCGACTGCGTTCTCAAGGATGTTCTGAAGCAGGGGCTCCTGTTCGAGTGTGGACGTCAACTGCCGGGTGATTTCGTTCAAGGTGGATAGCTGGCGCGCGCGTTCCTGCGTCTCCTCGAGCAGACGGGCTTTGACGATCGCGCCCACCGTTTGATCGGCAATGGCTTGCAAAAGATCAAGCTGGGCGCGGGTATAGGTGACCGTGGCGTCGCGGCTTCCGACGCTGAGGGCGCCGATCGTCTCCGCGCCGGCGTTGAGCGGAACGCCCATCCACGCGTACACGCCCGGCGAGGAAGGTGTGATGTTGCGTGCCTGGCATTCGCGCGAATAATCCTGCGTGAGCAGCGGGCGCCCGCGGCGGATGATCTCCTGCCCCAGCCCGAGGCTGGAGGGCAGCGGTTTGTTTTCGCGGTTGATGGCGCGTTCGCGCTCGTCCACGCAAAAACCGAAATAAAAATAATTGGCGGCTTTGTTATACAGGGTGATGTGGAAATGTGTGGATGGGATGATCTGCGACGCCTGGGCGAAGATCAGTTCGAGCACGTCATCGAAGGTGAGGGTGATATTGACACCCTGCGAGACGCGCGTCAGCGCGTTCATCTCCTGCACACGGCGCTCGAGATCGAGGACGGTCTGCACGCGTCCGATCGCAACTGACGCTTGATCGGCAAGGTTCTCGAGAAAATCCAGATCCCGGGGCGTATAGGCAATGCCCGAGAGCAGGTTGCCGAGCGCGAGCCAGCCAACCGGTTTGTACTCGCCCGGGAGAGCCACGAAGAGACGCGTTCCGAGCAGGGTGATGCGCGCCTCGTCGCTTTTCAGGATGACTGGCGGATTGATCGTATCGAGGTAAAGCGGGATGTTTTCCTTCTGGAAGTACTGCACCAGCGGGGTGTTCGAAGAGAAGCGGATATCGCTCGTGGGTCTCCCGTCGACATCGGCAAGGGCGGAATATTGATCGTTCAACGAATCATAGGTGTAGATGTGAATGCGGTCAGGCACCAGGCTGCTGGCGATCTGCCGACGCAATGCCGCGCCGATACTGTCCAGGTCGAGTGCGCTGGTGAGCTCGTGGCTGAACGTGCGCAGACGTTCCTCGTAGGCGCGCTGACCGCGGAAGAAGGTGCTGTCCACAATCACCCGCAAGCGCGTCCGCAGGGGATCGAGGAAGATCGCAATGAGGAAGACCAGCGCGCCGATCAACAATGGATTGTCTGACGGCATCGCAATCGAAAAGATCAGCGCCACGCCGCTGACCATCAACCCGTACGCAACGATCACGAGAATGGTCAGGATGGAGTACACCACTCCCTGGCGGAACCAGTAATCGGTGCGCACAAGCCGGTAGCGCAGAATCACGTATCCATTCACAATTGGAAACGCGATCAAAAATAGTAATAAGAATGGGTTGAATTCGATCGTAAAAAGCGGGGTCAGCAACAACCATACGATCATGGGTCCGAACGCAAACATCGAACCAAACAGAATTGTGCGAGCCTGACTCTTGACCACCGGTGAGTGGGAACGCAAACCACGATAGCCAAGCATGCCGAAATAAAACAAGCCGGAGAGGCCGGTAAAGACGTAGATTAACTGCCAGGCGCTGATGTAATCGAGCGGGTTGTCAAGATCGAACAATGTCACGAACGCATTGAGGGCAAGGGCGACCCCGATGAAATATCCGATAACCCGTAAATAAGGCCGGCCGATGACTGCGCGCGCCTCCTGAGGGAAGACCAGCGCGAGGTCTACGAGCGCACCGCCCGCCACCGCCACCGCGAGGGTCCATACATGGGCAAATTCGTGTGTGGTATAGAGGTTGAACAATGCCCCAATGCTGATCCCGAGCGAGGAGGCAATCAGGGAAAAGGCTCTGCCCGCGGGCTCCGTGCGGCGGAAACCGAAGATCCACAAACCTATGGCGAGGAACACCAGCGTGATGAAGCCGGGCATGTAAAAATATGCAATCTGATCTGCCGTCGTAAAACGTTCCAGGGTTATGCTGGCGGGGCGCAGATCCCCTTCGGCGGTCATAAGCAGGACCGGCACGGTTTGCCCCGGACTCAATTGCTTCAACACATCATTTAATTCGGATGAATTGGAAACAGGTTGACCATTTACGGTCATCAATTGATCGCCGAACCCATACCCGTGCGCATACATCTGCCACTGGGCATCGCCGATTCTTGAATCCAACCCGTTCAGGAGCATGGTGTGTTCGAAGAATCCCCCCAGAAACGGCTGGTTGAGCCACCTGATCCCAAGGATCAAGGCGAGCACAAAGACCAAGACCGCCATGCCCTGATACACAAGCACGGCGGATTGCACACCCCGGTTGACCAGCGAGTTTACGTTAAGGGACCTGTTCATACGTGAAACGCCCACCCTGAAAGGGAAATGGGCTGGTGAAAATTTTACCCCACCTCTCCCCGGCTTATCTATGGTACTTTCATGACAAAGAAGAAAGGCGTGGCGTCCTTCGTCACAGCTCAGGCTGCGCCACGCCTTTCGATCAGACGTCCAGGTTGCGGACTGCCTTCGCGTGTGTCTGGATGAACTTCCGGCGTGGATCGACTGCATCACCCATGAGCATATCGAAGGTCCGATCTGCTTCGGCGGCGTCATCCACCGTCACCAGCAACAGGGTGCGGTTTTCAGGGTTCATCGTTGTCTCCCACAACTGGACTGGGTTCATTTCACCAAGACCCTTATAGCGTTGGAGACTCGCTTTCTCGCCGACTTCCTTGACAATCTTGTCCTTCTCCTTATCGGTGTACGCGTACTTTATCTGGTTCTTATACGCCACACGATACAGTGGAGGCTGTGCAATGTAGAGATGGCCGTCTTCGATCAACTTCGGCATATAACGGAAAAAGAATGTGAGCAACAGCGTGCGGATGTGACTGCCGTCCACGTCGGCGTCGGTCATGATGATCACGCGCCCGTAGCGCAGCCCTTCCACATCAAAGTTGTCACCGATGCCCGTCCCGAGGGCGGAGATCAATGCCCTGATTTCATTGCTCGAAAGGATCTTATCGAGCCGTGCGCGCTCGGTGTTCATGATCTTGCCGCGCAACGGCAGGATCGCCTGGAAGTGCCGGTCGCGTCCCTGCTTGGCGGAACCGCCTGCCGAGTCACCTTCCACGATGTAGAGTTCGGTTTTGGATGAATCACGTTCCGAACAATCCGCCAGTTTACCGGGCAGGGTAAGCGACTCGAGCGCCGATTTGCGAATGACCAGATCGCGCGCCTTGCGCGCCGCATCGCGCGCCCGGGCGGAGGTGAGGCATTTGGCGATGATCGCTCTCGCCGCCTGTGGGTTCTCCTCGAGAAAAGTTCCAAACATCTCGCCGACGACCTGGGTCACGTACGTCTGCACCTCGGGATTCATCAATTTGACCTTGGTCTGCGATTCAAATTGCGGGTCGGGGTGCTTGACCGAGACGATCGCTGTTAAACCTTCGCGTGTGTCGTCGCCCGAGAAGTTCGGGTCGGCATCCTTGAGCAAGCCGTTCTTACGCGCGTAATCGTTGATCACGCGTGTCAGCGAAGAACGCAAACCGGTCAGGTGCGTCCCGCCGTCGATGGTGTTAATTGTGTTGGCAAATGAATAGACCGATTCGGTGTATGCGTCGGTGTACTGGATGGCGGCCTCGATGCCGGTGCCTTCGATATCCTTCTCTACGTGTACAACCGGATGCAAATTTTCGCGGTTTCGGTTCAGGTAACGCACGAACGAGGTGATCCCGCCCTCGAAGTAGAAGGTCATCTCACGGTCATTGCGCTCGTCTATAAACTCGATCGTCACCCCGCGCGTAACAAATGCCATCTCGCGGAAACGCTGGAGCAGGGTATCGAACTTGTAATCGATGTTCTCTTCCTTGAAGATCTGCGGGTCAAACTTGAACTTGACGATTGTCCCAGTATCGCTGGCTTTGGTCTTACCAATCTGTTTGACTGCCGCCTTGGGGTGCCCGCGTTCGTAGCGCTGGAAGTAAATGCCGCTGTCGCGGTGGACTTCCACTTCACACCACTCCGAAAGTGCATTCACCGCGCTCACGCCCACGCCGTGCAAACCGCCGGAGACTTTATACCCGCCGCCGCCGAACTTGCCGCCCGCGTGCAGGGTGGTCATCACCACTTCCAATGCGGACTTCTTCATTTGAGGATGCGGACTAACAGGGATGCCGCGCCCGTTGTCTTTTACAGAAACGCTTGAGTCAGAATGGATGGTGATATCGATGCGCGTGCACACACCGGCAAGCGCCTCGTCGATGGCGTTGTCCACCACCTCATAGACGAGATGGTGGAGGGCTTTGACGTCCGTACCGCCCACATACATGCCCGGGCGCTTGCGTACCGCCTCGAGACCCTCGAGAACCTGAATACTGCCGGCATCATAACTTGTCTTGTTTTTTTCTTTTGCCACAAAAAACCTCCTAGAGAAATCCGCCTTGTCGACCGGGCGGAGAAAATCAAATACTATGCCTGTTGTGTAGGCGCGCTCTGCTTTTGCTGTATCTGTTCGAGGGCGCTTTGAATCCACACGTTCATGTCGCGGTAATACACAAAACTTGCCGCCAGCAATGACGTGGTGATGAACGCGTGACCGCTGATGCCCACCAGCGTCATCCACGAGTCGTTCTTCGGCACGCTCCACAAGAAACTCAACCCTCGCGCCAGAAGGAACACGCTGAACACAAACAAGCCGCTTGTGGGCAGTGTAAACCGCGACATCCGCAAACTCGAGAGGACGGAATACAGGGCGTTTTGTTTGCCGGCAAAGATGCCGTGCGGCATGAAGAATAACGGGACGATCAACCAATACGAAAGGAGCAGGATCACAATGAGGATGGTGTTGCTCAAGACTGGACTGATCGCGGTTAACAAGCCGAGGATGAACGCGACCGGCACAAGGATAATCAAGCCTGCGATGGTCCAGCCAAGCGACAGGATGAACGTCTGTGCGATCGCCCTCAACGGACTGATCCCCGCCTCCTCTGCACCCAGAGTTGTCACGGAAACCGAGCGAAAGTACAAGCCCCCGCCGATCCAACCGGCGACCGTGAGAAGAATCGCGCAGCCTGCAAGGTTGAAGACGGAGCCGACCTGCAAGACATCCGGCATTCCCAGCGGGGTTTGCAGCTGTAAATCATTCTGGAAGGCGTATGCCTCCAGGCTCGAGATGCCCACCGGAAAGGTCCGCAGCCAGCTCAACAAATTCAGGCGGCTGAAAAATTCCACCGTGTCGTTCAACGTCTGGATATCCTGAGGGGGGAGGGGTCGCGCCCCCGCCATTAACTCAATCAATCTTGTTACCATCGACGAGAATAAATCCCCGGCGCCCAATCGCGGACCCAGCCACAGGAGAATATCCATTGCGATCGGTGCGAGGATCAACCAGACATGACTGGAAACCACATCGAAACCAACCCGCAGGGACCCGATCACCCCGGGCGGCGGCGGAAGGTTCTCAAGTTGTTGCAAATTCATAAGTGATTGATTCTACCATATCGAATGAGTCGAAAAGCTGTAATGAAGGGCGTTGGATCCGGTGTGTAGAACACTTTTTGTCTCGAAGATTTCCCTGAAACTCTGTGCAATTCGCGGCATTGTGCGATCGATTTATCTTTCACCCAACGGTTGCGGATCAGGTACAATTTTGATCATGAACGGGCAAAAATATCTGCCGGATTTGAACCGCATCGGCGTGCTCGCCTCCACCGTCCTGCTCGCCTTTGTGCTGACGCGCCTCATTCAGGCACCTGGGGTCAGCTTCGAACTCCAATTGCCCGGCTTTTTCCTCAGCCTGCCGCTGAACCTATCCACGATCATGGGCTTTCTCACTGCAGGCCTGACAGCAACCGGCATGGACTGGCTCCTGCGCGGACACCCCTCTCTAGCGGGAAAATCGACAGTTCAATGGTGGTCCCTCCCGACTCTTACCACCATCGTCATCAGCGTGCCGCTCTCCCTGCTCCCCGATGGAATCGCCTGGTGGATCGGTTTCGCGGTGAGCGGCTTCTTCTTAATTCTTGTATTCCTCGCCGAATATGTAGCTGTTGACCAGAGCGCGCCGTATTACCCCACAGCCATTGCGGGTTTGACCGCTATTTCGTACACCCTCTTCTTTATTCTTGCCGTGGCTCTGCGCTACGGAGAGCTGCGACTCTACCTCATCATCCCTGCGCTGGCGCTCGCTTCGGGGCTTGCCAGCTTGCGGATCCTCTACCTGCGCCTCGGAGGCAGGTGGGAATACGCGTGGGCAATTGGCATTGCCTTCGTATGCACCCAGCTCGCGGCAGGCTTGCATTACTGGCCTCTCTCGCCGGTGCAGTTTGGTCTGATGTTGATCGGTCCGCTGTACGGCATGATCAACTTTGCCATTCAACTCGGCGAAGATCTTCCCGCCCGCCGCGCCGCGCTTCTGCCGGCGATCGCCGCCTCGGCGTGCTGGGGGCTTGCCATCCTCATCCGCTGATATGGCTCACCGGTTGATACTCCCTCGTCTCGTCGTGGATGAGATGATCGACCACGCCGCGAGCTGCGTCCCGCTGGAGGCGTGCGGTCTGCTGGCGGGGAAGCATGATCGGGTGGAGACGATGATTGAGGTGCAGAATCAAGCGCAAAGCCCCGTACGATTCGTGATGGAGCCGTACGAGCAGCTCAAGGCGTTCGAGTGGATCGAATCCAACGGGCTGGAATTGCTCGCTATTTTTCATTCGCATCCCGCGGGACCTGAAACTGCCTCTCCCACCGATATCGCCGAGGCTGCGTACGCGGTGGTGCACGTCATCCTCTCCCGCCGCGGGGAGGAGTGGGTCGCCCGGGGATTCTGGTTCCAGAACGGGGCGGCAGCCGAAGCGGACTTGCAGATTCTCGATTAGAGTAACCCTGCAAGCTCCTGGGTGTTTTTTCTCTTGAACTTAAACCCGGAGGAAATGGAATGTCACTCTTGATCGATGCCGTTGTAGTGATCGCCGGATACCTGTTGGGATCCATCCCCTTCGGATTCCTAATCGTAAAAATCAGCACCGGCAAGGACCTGCGCTCTGTGGAAAGCGGCCGTACTGGCGGCACCAACGCCGCCCGGGCGGCGGGTTTATGGGCGGGTTTGCTCACCGCCTTCCTCGATATTCTCAAAGGCGCGGTAGCCGTGTGGATCGCCAAACTGTTCACGTTGAGCGGGTTGACCGATCACACTGTGATCCACGTGCTGGCGCCGATCGCCACGATTTTGGGTCATAATTATTCACTCTTCATGATGGAACGAAACGAGCAGGGAAAATTAAAGTTTCGCGGCGGAGCGGGTGGCGCCACTGCGCTCGGCGGTGCGATGGGATTGTGGCTCCCGATGTTCCCAATCGCCTTCCTCTCCGGCGCGGTGATCTGGTTCACACTGGGCATTGCCTCCGTCGCCACAATGGCAATCGGCGTGATCGTGATCATCATCTTCGCGATCCGCGCCGCGCTCGATCTCCAACCCCAAATCTACATCTGGTACGGCATCGTTGCCGAGCTGCTGCTGATCTGGGCGCTGCGCCCGAACATTCAAAAACTGCTGGCGGGCAACGAACGCGTGATCAAATACAGTTTGAACGGGTGGCTGAGAGCGAGAAAAGAAGCAAAACAGGAAGCAAAGAAATAGACCTTTTCAGAAATGGGCGTGTAGTTCCTTTGGCTGCGAATTCGCAAACGCTGTAAATAATCGAGTTTTTGACGGCTGATAAATCCGGCTCCGAAGATGTCGATCTTGCTCCTGAGGTAAACATGGCTTCCACAAAATAATTCACCCTTACATTTGGAGGGATTCATGATTCAACCGCTGAATGGAATCCGAATTCTCGACCTCACACGCCTTCTGCCGGGACCCTTCATCACCCAATTATTGACAGACCTTGGCGCCGAGGTCATCAAAGTGGAAACGCCGACCGTCGGTGATTATTCGCGTATGGCTCCAGCCGAAATGGGGTTGGGCGATCTGTTCGAGGCCATCAACCAGGGAAAGAAAAGCGTGGCAATTAATTACCGAAACCCGCGCGGACGTGAAGCATTCCACAAACTCGCCGCTTCGGCGGATGTGGTGATCGAAAGTTTTCGTCCCGGCGCGGCAGAGCGGATGAAGATAGATTACGAAACACTGCGGGCGATCAAACCTGACTTGATCTATTGCGCGCTCTCCGGGTACGGGCAGACCGGTCCATTCAGCAAGCGCGCGGGGCATGACTTAAATTACACAGCGATCAGCGGGGCGTTGGCGCTCAACGCCAGTGACGGAGGGGCTCCGCACGTTTACGGCTTGACTGTCGCGGATTTGAGCGGCGCAATGCTCGCCGGTCTCGCCATCCTCAGCACGATAATAGGCAGGCAAAAGTCCGGTGAAGGCGCGTTCCTGGATGTGGCGTTGTTCGACGGCATCCTCTCGTGGATGATCCCCCTGGCAGGCGCGCCGTTCTTCAGCGGCATCCCGTTGACCGGCGGGACACTCCCTCTGCAGGGCGGGCTGGCTTGCTACAACGTGTACGAGACTGCCGATGGCAAATATATATCACTTGCCGCGCTCGAGCCATCGTTCTGGAGCGATTTCTGCAAAGTGACCGGGCGGAACGATTTGCTCCCACGCCAGTTCGACCGCACAATAAAAGATGAGGTGACGCGGACCTTCAAGCAGAGATCCCGGGCGGAATGGCTCGAGGCGTTTATATCCACGGACGGTTGTGTCGAGCCGGTACTTTCCTTTGAAGAGGCGCTGGCGCATCCGCAGGTGAGGGCACGCGGCTTCGTCCGCGAGGAGAACGGACGCGCCGTTGGTTTAAATTCCCCGTTTGTTTTTGCGCACGGTGAGGCGCGTCGCGCGCCAGGGCTGGGCGAACACACCCGCGACATCCTGGGTGAATTCCTCACCCCGGAAGAGCTTCACGAATTGACGCAGGATGGAATTATCGGTAAGAAGGAAAGAGGTTCTTCTTAACTCATTTTCTGCAACAACGACTGCAGGTTTTTACGATGCAAACCTTCGGCAAGCCCGCCGAGGAAGACGCGGCTTTTGCCGCAATCCTCGATGGCGATCTGCTCGAGGAGTTCATCCGCATTCTTGCGCCTGGAGGCGGCTCTCACCGACTTCTTAATCGCGTTCAGGTAGTTCAGGTTTTCGCGCACTGCTGCGTCGATCTCGCCGCGCAGGATCACGTCGCCGTGACCCTGCACGATATTTTCAAGCCCCATGCGGCCGATCTTCTTGATCGACGCAATGATGTCATCCACATCCCCGTCCACAACGTAGGGGAGAGGCATGAACGAATCGCCGGCAAAGAAAATGCGATCCTCCTCCACAAGCACGGCGATCCCGTCATCGCTGTGGCCGGGCGCGGTTGAAATAATCAAATTCTTTTTGCCCACGCGCAGCGTGACTTCACCGTCGGCGAAGGTCATTTGCGGCAGGACGATCTTCATCTGCCGGAGGGACGGGTTTTGCCTTTTCGCGGCTTCGAGCGAGGGGACGGCGCGCTCCTCAAGCAATGCACGGCAGCGCGCATGCGCGATCACTGTCGCACCGGGGAAGAAGCAGTTGCCCCAGGCATGATCGGCATGGTAGTGGGTGTTGATCACATACCTCACCGGCACGTTCAATTCGTGTTCGATGAATTCACGGATGCTCAGGGTCTCATCGGGCAGTGCCAGTGTATCGATAACCACCGCCCACTGCGGACCCGCAACCACCCCTGCCGTCACCTGCGCATACACTTCACTTTGAAACCAATAGACATTTTCAGAGACACGTTCTCTATGCATTAAAAACCCTCACGATAATTTCTTCCATTGATAGCATAAATAGGGGGGAAAATCAAGTTGTATGGACGAATTTCCGGTCGGGCACTTCATAGATCTCGCTATTGGAACTGTAACGAGGAGTCCCGGATTTCGCAGCCGCGAAACCACGGCATTATTCATTCGTAAGATTTCGTTCCCCCGGGCACACTATAGAGTGTTGTTGTAAAAACTTGCAATAAGGAACGTATATGTCCTGTGGCTCCGAGTATGCTCCCCAACTACGCTCGCGCGGATATCGTGTCACTCCTCAACGGATGGCGATCCTGCACGTTCTCTGTCATGCGGGCGGACATCTTTCCCCGGGAGATGTATATCGGAAAGCCAAAAAGGAACTCCCAAATCTTACCGAGCCGACGGTCTATCGGACGCTGGAATTTCTTGCGAAGAATGGACTGGCGCGCCTGTCACAGGCAGGCAGGGGACATCTGACCTATGAAATTGCCAGCAATGAGCACCACCACGTCGTTTGCCGAATATGTGGGAACGAAGTGGAAGTGAAACACGCTCCCCTTGAAATCCTGTATCGCAAACTGGAGTCGACAACCGGCTTTCTGCACATCGACAGCCATCTGACATTCATGGGTGTATGCCCTGATTGTCAGAAAACCTTAAAAGGATAACCTCATGTTTTATTCACCGGTGCCTCTCCATATCCCCGACGGGTTCCTGTCGATCATTGTTGCCGTGATTTGCTGGGCGATTACTGCCCTTGTCCTTGCTGTTGCTGTTTCGCGCACGAATAAATCGCTCGGCGAGAAACAGGTACCGTTGATGGGCGTGATGGCAGCCTTCATCTTTGCCGCACAGATGATCAACTTCCCCGTGGCAGGCGGCACGTCGGGGCACCTGCTGGGCGGCGCCCTCGCGGCGATTGTGCTTGGTCCGTGGGCGGCGATGTTGGTGTTGACGGCCGTCATAGCCGTACAGGCGCTGCTCTTTCAGGATGGCGGCCTGATCGTGATGGGTGCAAATATTTTGAACATGGGCTTGATTACTGCCGCCATCGGATACGGACTGTATCGCGGCGTGGTGAATCGTCAGCGCAGCACAAAACTTGCGATCGCGGGAGCCGCCGCGTGGCTTTCGGTGATGGCAGGCGCGCTTGCTACCGCCATCCAATTGTGGTTGAGCGGCACGAGCAGCCTTCAGACTGTGGTGATCACCATGCTTGGCGTTCACGCTTTGATCGGCTTGGGCGAAGCGTTGATCACTGTCGCCGCGCTGGCATTCATCTTCCAGACCCGCCCCGATTTGCTGGATGAAGCATCCGCATCGGCGCAGGGAAGCCGCGGCTGGATCCTGGCGGGTGTGTTAATCTCGCTGGCGGTTGTGCTGCTCTCACCGCTTGCCTCGGCCTCTCCTGACGGACTTGAACGAGTGGCGGAAGACACAGGCTTCCTCGAATTCGCACAGGCTTCACCGTTTGAATTCATCCCCGATTATACGGTTCCATTCCTGGGTGAAACGCCTCTCTCGACCATCATCGCGGGTGTGATCGGCGCGCTGGTTGTGTTGGGATTATCCATCCTGGCGGGCAGATCGTTACAGAAGAAATCGTAAATTACATATTCCGGATTGCCGCATGCATTCTGACGCCTTCGATCGCTATCATCACGGGCACAGCCCCATCCACACCCTTGACCCGCGGGTCAAGGTGCTGGTAACCATCGCGTTCATTGTCTCGAACGCGCTTCTGCCCGATGGCGCTTGGATTGCGTTCGCGCTGGCATGGGTTTTCATCCTGATCGCAAACGCGGTTTCTGGCTTGGGGGTGATCTTTTCGCTCAAACGTTCCTTCATCGCTTTTCCGTTTGCGCTTGCCGCAATCACCGTATTGTTTTCGATCCCGGGCGAGCCGGTGACCTCTTTTCGATTTCTGATGTGGCACTTCACCGTTACCGATGCCGGGCTGCTCCGCTTCGTGAGCATTGTCGTCCGCTCGTGGCTCTCAGTGCAGATGGCGATCCTGCTTGTGGCAGTGACGGAGTTCCCAAAGATTATCCATGCCCTGCGGCATCTGCGCGTCCCGGCGGTGATCGCTGTGATCATTTCATTCCTCTATCGTTATCTGTTCGTGCTGGCAGATGAAGTGATGCGCCTGCTCAGGGCGAGGGAGGCGCGTTCAGGGACTGTGGCGGGCCGCCGCGCGGGAGGCAGCATTGCCTGGCGCGCGAAGATCGCGGGGAACATGGCGGGGCAATTGTTCCTACGGAGTTATGAACGCAGCGACCGCGTCTATAATGCGATGCTCTCGCGCGGGTACAAGGGTGAACTGATGACGATCCATCCGCATCACTTTCATGCGGACGACTGGCGGCTTGGTTTGATCGCCTTCATTTGCATTTTGATCACGCAAGCGGCAGGGAGGCTTCCATGACTGATATCATCCGCGTAAGAGACCTGCGTTTTTCGTATCACGACGGACACGAGGCGCTGCGCGGGGTTTCATTTGCATTGTGCGAAGGCGAC
>DATKAU010000282.1:0-6531 GCA_035514655.1 Anaerolineales bacterium | reverse complement strand
GTATGCAAGGGGCGAAACACCCTGGGCTGTCTGGAGAGGCGCAAATGTTCGTTGAAATCCACGTGAATTGCTCTGGGCATACAGGGAATTGGAGGTAATGTGCTTGGTTTTGCCTTGAAACAGGAACAAGATAAGAGTCTGCAGGCCCTGTGTTTGGGGGCACATAGTGATGATATCGAAATTGGTTGTGGCGGAACGATCTATCGACTCATAAAGGAATATCCGAATATAAAGGTTCATTGGGTGGCGTTTGGTTCAACAGGCATCAGGACGGAAGAAGCTCTGGGCAGTGCCAATGAGCTTCTAAGAGACGTAAAGGATAAAATGGTTACTACATAAGGGATTCCGTGCTAGATATTGAGTAGGATACACGCAACGACAGGGAAATCAAACAGCGCGCTCCTCTTGACAAATTAGAACAAGTGTTCTAAACTGGTCTCCAGCGTCACCCTCATTTGACAAAGGAGACTGAAATGACCACCTATCGCAGAAACGCAGGGGATGGATTAGGCGCCCTGTTCCGTGACCTCACCCGCGGCCGCCGCTTCAACCGGGGCGCCGCCTGGGGATTGATGATCATCGGCGCATTGCTGGCGTTCGAGATCTTCAACTTCAGCACCACCCAGTTTGCTTTGGTAGACGTGCTCGGCAACCTGACCTTCGCCGGGATGCGCTGGGCAACCATCCTTGCCGTTGCCTTTTGCGGCATCGATTTTGCCGGTATTGCGCGCATTTTCACCCCCGAGCAGGGGGCCGATGAACCCAAGGAAGTGTATTATCTGTTTGGTGCGTGGCTGCTCGCCGCGGCATTCAACGCCATGCTCACCTGGTGGGGCGTCTCGGTAGCCATTGTCAGCCATGTCAGCCAATCGGGCGGCGCGGTGATCAGTAACGAAACCATGACGAAGGTCGTGCCGGTCTTCGTTGCTGCGATGATCCTGTTGATCCGCGTGCTCATTATTGGGACGTTCTCCCTCGCCGGTGACCGCCTCTTCACCACAGACGAAAGCCGAAATCGCAATTACCCGCGTCCTGCGCAACAGACAAATTCATACCGCCCTGCGAACCAGCAGCCGGTCCTGCGCCCCGCTTCAAGCCTGAACCGCCCTGTGCAGACAACACAGAGCAGCCAGAACACCTTCCGTCCCACGCCCAAGCCCATGAACCAGACCTCGTTCATGCGCCCTGAACCGACCTATCACTCCTACGGCGATCCTCCCAGCGACCGTTCACTCGACGCATAAATTTGCCGGATAACATTCCGGCGATCCATACATCCGAACTCATTTCGAGCTCGGGTCCCTGAAATAAAAAGGACCCCCCACCATGCCCCGTGCTCGCTCACAATACCAAGATCACCGGCAAACAGCCGCGGCGCCAGAAGATGCGAGCGGCTGTTTGTCTTCATATGTCCTGCCACCCTTCGCGGTGATTTTAATCGCGTGTTTTCTTACGGCATTGGCACTCAACGTGCCGGTTCAAACATCCGCCCTGCCGCTCGCCCAGCCGATCCAACCGACGAAGTCTCCGGTAATAACTTCATCGGGACTCTCCCCCATCTTCACGCGGGAGGTTCAACACTGGAACGCGGATATTCTTCGATGGGCCAACGCCTCCTCCCTCGACCCGAACCTAGTCGCCACCGTGATGCAGATCGAATCCTGCGGCGATCCGCGCGCCCTTTCACGCTCCGGCGCGATGGGACTTTTCCAGGTGATGCCGTTTCACTTCCACTTCGGCGAAAACGGATTCGACCCCGAAACCAACGCCTTGCGCGGGGTCAACTACCTCGCGCGTTCTTTGCAAACTGCAAATGGCGACCCGCGCCTTGCGCTGGCAGGCTACAACGGCGGGATTGGCGTCATCACGCGCGGCGAGTGGACGTGGCACTCTGAGACGAATCGATACGTCCAGTATGGCGCGCCCATCTACGGCGACGCGCAGAGCGGATCGACCTCCAGCACTGCGCTTAACGAATGGTATCAATTGTACGGGGCGGGGTTATGCAGGCAGGCGGCAAACCGGCTGGGTATACCCTGATATTATGGGGTCTTCTTCAGAATTGGCAGCCAGATCGCAAACGATGTCCCCTGCCCATCTTTAGAATTGACTTCGATCCGTCCTTCGTGCCTTTCGACGATCCAGTTTGCTATGGAAAGACCCAGCCCAAAGCCGGTGGTTTTGCCCCGTGTGCGTGATTTTTCGGCGCGGTAAAACCGCTCGAAGATGTGCGGCAGATCCTCGGCGGGGATGCCCGGTCCGGTATCGCGGCAGATCAGGCGCGCTTGCCCGCCGATTTTCTCGAGGCTGAGGAATACCTCGCCTCCATTTGGGGTGTATTGAATGGCATTCGCCATCAGGTTGATCAAAACCTGTTTGAGACGGTCGCGGTCGCCATTAATAATAACCTGATCGATCTCGTTCAAGCGGAGACGCACTCTATTGCCGGCGAGTACGCTCATCTCCTGGAACACCTCGGTGACCAGCAGGTCGAGTTCAACCGGCTTCTCTACAAGCGCAAGCTTGCCCGACTCCGCCTGCGCAAGCAGGAGCAGACCGCCGACGAGGCGCGTCAGCCTGCCCGCCTCCTGATCGATGCTGGTGAGCGACTCATCGTCGAGTTGCTTCATGCGCCGCATAAGGTCTACATTTCCTTTGATCACTGTAAGCGGCGTGCGGAGTTCATGACTCACATCGGCAAGCAGTCTTTGCTGTGATGTGAACAGCGCTTCGAGCCGCTCAAGCGTCTGGTTGAACGAATCCACCAGACTCCCGATCTCGTCGGCGGGACCTTCGTAGATGATGCGCCGCGAGAGATCGTCGGCACGGTTGATTTGTTCCGCCGTCTCGGAAATGGTTTCCAGCGGTTTGAGCGTCTGTCCCAACGTCAGCCACGCGGCGTTGCCCGAAAAAAGGATTGCCACGATCAACAAGACGACCAGGATATTCGTCAGCCCGGTCCGTGCGCTATCCACCGCGTCGAGACTGACCGCCACCTGCAGGATCGCCGTGCGATGAGTATTGCTCTTCAATGGGACACTGACAACACGGAGGTGTTGTTCTACGGACCGCACCTCCCTGAATACAGGGGAATCCTGTCGAATCCCTAACGGGTCGAAGGATACATGCGCAAAGCCCTCCAAAGTCCTCCAGCCGGTCTGTAATTCGCCGCTTGCCCCCCACACCTGCACGTAAATCTCCGAGTCGATATCCACCGACGACAGATCGGCATTCACCCTGCCAAGCGCATCCACCTTGACCCCGTCGATAATCGTCATGGCTGCGGCCTCAAGCGAATTATCGATCTGGTTCAACAACAGGGCATTAAAAACAAAAATAACCGCCGCGGCGAATACAAGCAAAATGCCCCCGGTCAGCGTTGAATACAGCAGGGTCAAACGGAGGCGCAGGGACATTCAGATTGATGATTTTCGATGGACAGGTGACGAGAGACTATTATGGATTTTCCCGCAGAACGTACCCCACCCCGCGAACCGTGTGGATCAGCCTCGCCTCACCGTCCCCCTCGAGTTTCTGGCGCAGGTAGCGGATGTACACTTCAAGCACATTGCTCTCGCCGCCGAAATCGTAGCCCCACACGCGGTCGAAGATCACTTCGCGCGTCAACACCTGTTTTGGGTGACGCAAGAACAATTCCAGCAATTCGTATTCCTTGGCGGTCAGAGAGATCGAGCGGTTGCCGCGTGTTGCCTGGCGCGAGCCGGTGTCCAGCGTGAGATCGGCAAACTTCAGCACAGGCACGCGCTCGGGTTGCGTGCGGCGTAACAGCGCGCGCACGCGGGCAAGCAGTTCATCGAGGTTGAACGGCTTGATCATGTAATCGTCCGCGCCGGCATCCAATCCCTGGATGCGATCCTGCACCGTGTCTTTCGCAGTCAGCATGAGGATCGGAATCGATCCGCCCGTGCGAAGACGGTGACAGACTTCCAGCCCGTCCATGCCGGGCAGCATCCAATCGAGGATCACGAGATCAGGCGTGTGATCGCGCGCAAGGATCAAACCCATGCGTCCCTCTGTGGCGGTATCCACGGTATAGCCTTCGTAGGACAGACCGCGTTGAAGCAGTTTCAAAATCTGCTGATCGTCTTCGATGATCAATATGCGTTCGTTCATAGCGATGCTCCCAAACAAAATATACCATAAATTGATGCCGTCTTCACATTTCCAGGACAACGGTACCGCTTCATCCCCAGCCGCTGGGGCGTGATTCAGATCGAGCCGCGACATCTCCCCTCATCACGATTCCCGGATATCCATTGACAACGACAATCCTACGCGTATAATCGGTAGGATAAGATTGCGCGAAGACAAACGACGTTCCACGGTGCAGAGAGCCATCGGCCGGTGAAAGATGGCCAGTTGGAATGACGAAATCCACTTCGCCTCATCGCCCTCGCAGGGATATTGATGTAGTGGTGACTTTAGTCATCAAATAACGACTAAAGTCGTTACTACGCCAAATCGTAAGAGGGACGTGAGCGCCCGTTACAGCGCAAGCCGAGAGACCTCCTCCCGGCCTCTCCCAAATTCGGAAGTGGAAATTGGGGGAGGTGTCCCGCACTTGCGGGACGGTAGGGGTAAAGCAGGTGGCACCACGAGACGCCCCCTCGTCCTGCAATGGACCGGGGGCGTATTCTATTCAGCACGGAGGTGCAACATGTTGGATATCAATTTAATTCGTGAACAGCCCGATCTCGTCCGCGCGGCGCTGGAGAACCGTCAGATGGATTCTTCGCCCGTCGATGCGATCCTCAGCCTCGATGAAAAACGCCGATCCCTGCTCACCGAGGTCGAGCAGCTGAAGGCGGAACGTAATACCGTCTCGAAAGAGATCGGCAAGATGAAGGACGAGGCGGAACGCGGAAAGAAGATCGCTGCGATGCGCGAGGTGGGAGATCGAATCGCCGCGCTCGATAAAGATGTGACAGACGTCGAGGCGGAGTTAACGTCGTTGACCAGCTCCCTGCCCAACATCCCGGATGAACGCACGCCTGTGGGCGCGTCGGAGGAGGAGAATGTCGTCGTCAAGACCATAGGCGCGTTGCCTGAATTCGATTTCGAGCCAAAAGCGCACTGGGATCTGGGTCCTGCGCTTGGGGTGATCGATTTCGAACGCGGCACCAAGATCACCGGTTCGCGCTTCTACGTCCTGAGCGGCGCAGGCGCGCGCTTGCAACGCGCCTTGATCGCATTCATGCTCGATCTGCACATCCGGCAGGGATACATGGAAAAGTATTTACCATTCATGGTTAGAACGGAGACCGTGTTCGGCGCAGGGCAATTGCCCAAGTTTGCAGATAATTTGTACAAAGACCACGAAGAGGATCTGTATTTTGTGCCGACCGCCGAAGTGCCATTGACCGGGATGCACATGGATGAGATCCTCGATGAGGCGCAGCTGCCCCTGCTCTACACCGGATACACGCCGTGCTTCCGCCGCGAGAAAATGAGCGCCGGTCGCGACGTGCGCGGTATTAAACGAGGCCACCAGTTTGACAAAGTGGAAATGTACATGTACGCCAGGCCGGAGGAATCGGATGCTTTGCTCGAGAAGATGCGCGAGGATGCCGAAGCCACCTGCGCCGCGTTGGGTTTAACCTATCGGGTAAAGCAGCTTTGCACAGGCGATCTCGGCTTCAGTTCAGCCATTACTTACGATATCGAAGTCTGGGCAGCGGGATGCAGCGAATGGCTGGAGGTGTCATCGGTCTCGAACGTTCGCGACTTCCAGGCGCGGCGTGCGAATATCAAGTATCGCCCGGCAGACAGTGGCAAGGCGCGCTTCGTCCATACCCTGAACGGTTCAGGGCTCGGACTGCCGCGGACACTCATTGCCGTGATGGAGAACAACCAGCAAGCCGACGGATCGATCCGCATCCCCGAAGTCCTGCGTCCATGGATGGGCGGGGTGGATGTGATTACAGCTTGATGCAATAATCCTTGCGAAGGCCTCAAACCTTCGCAAGGATGTACACCGCGAGAAGAAATGTTTCCTCCCGAGCTTCTTTCCTCCCTCCAATCCGCGTGGATCGTCGTTGTTGACATTCTAGTCCTCATCTTCCTGCTCCTCGCGTTGTTCGGTTTACTTATCCCCATCTTTCCCGGACTGACAGTCATGTGGGGAGTAATGTTTATCTACGCGCTCTTGCAAAGCACGGCACAACGGATGACATTTTGGGATTGGATCTTGTTCGCCTTCATCACCCTGATGATGATCGCCGGCAACATCGTGGACAACATCATCATTGCCCGCAAGATGCGCGATAAATTCATCCCCTGGAGTTCGATCATCCTGGCGTTCGTTGCGAGTATTGTGGCAAGCTTGTTCCTCACACCGCTGGTGGGCTTGGCGGTTGCCCCGATTGCCCTGTTTCTCATAGAGTATCGCCGGCTGCGCGACCGCACCGCCGCGCTTGATTCGACGAAAGCGTATATGGTCGGCTGGGGATGGTCGTTCGCCGCGCGCTTCACCATCGGTGTTCTCATGCTGGGTTCGTGGATGTTGTGGGC
>DATKAU010000281.1:0-4914 GCA_035514655.1 Anaerolineales bacterium | reverse complement strand
CCCCCGGATGGCGGCTGGCCCCTTGGTACGTATCGTGTCGAAGTCTCATTCAACGGAGTGCCGAGCGCGACGGTTCGTTTTACGGTGCAATAAACTTGTAAAGGATGAACAAAACAGCGCGAAGGCCAAGCCTACGCGCTGTTTCTTATTTGTGTTACGAACTGCTACGATAACAGTACCTGCCCGCAGTATTCGCATTTATCCATACCGAGTTCGAGCGTGCCGCCGCAGTTGGGGCATTGAATCGTTTCCACCTTGATCGGGAAGCCTGCGGCTTTGAACGCGGTTTCGTTTTCAGCGAGATCGCCGCGCAGGCGTTTAAGCCGCGCCAGGTATGCATCGCCGGTCACTTCACCCGATTTTCGCAGGCGTTCCACATCTGCAATGGATTCCTTCAACATGCGGCGTTCAGCTTCGAGCGATTCTTTACTCTTGTCTTTGAACGACACCTTCAATTCAGGCTTTTGCGGGATGGATGCCAGGATCGCAGCGATAATCAATATGACCGCTGAGACAACCACTCCGACGATCAGCGGGGTGTATTGGAAGCCGGGTATGGAATTGAAATTCACTCTGTTCACATCCACTTTTGAATAATCCGCAATTACCACGTAGCGTTCGCCGTTCAACCTGCCTACATCGATACGCGTGATGCCCGTGCTGTGATTTTCAAGGTTGTTACGGGAACCATCGCCGGTGAAGACAGCCACACTCCCGTTGTCGTCGCCGAGCACGGCTTCCTCGGCTCCGTCACCGTCCACATCGATGCCCGAAATTTCATTGACCTTTTCAGACATCGAACCCGACCATATCTGATTAGCCGTCGTGCCGTTGAAAGAGAACGCCCATACGCCGCCGTCCTTGCCGCCAACCACGAATTCACGCGAAGACGGCTCGCCGTTCAATTCCACCTCACGGATTTCCGACACTGCCTGCCCCATGCTTTGAGAGTACATCTGGCTTCCATCAGCCGCGGAAAATACGGCGAACGCGCCATACTCGCCACCCGTCAGGATCTCGCTGTTGCCGTCGCTGTTGAAATCAAAGGCGCGCATTCTGCGCAGTTGTTCGAGAGTGGTATTCCAGACGCTTTGCCCGCTCTGATTCAATACTGCAACCGAGCCGTCGTGCGATGCCGCGGCAAGATGCACCTGTCCATTGATACGGGCGTCATCGAGCCCGCGGATCTCCTCGCCTCCCACATCATATTGCCACAACGGCTGCCCGCTCAGGCTAAAGGATAGGAGGTCGCCGCTTGTATCGCCGAGAACGATTTGGGGTCCAGATGCAAAGCGGAGCACCGCCACGCGCGCCGGGAGCCCGATACTCAGACTTTCCGCAAGTGTCGAGACTTGTCCATCGTTAATAAGATCCACCGCATATCCCAAATCGCCGAGGTAAAAGACAACGATATCTTCGCGGTTGTCTCCGTTGACGTCGCCAAGTGTGGTCTTGGGGTATTCATAATCCTGGCTGAATAAAATATTGCCGCCGCCGTCAAAGATGGTGACGTTGGTTGTGTTTTGGATGAACAACTCGTCCTGATCGTCGCCCATCAGATTGATGACCTTCATGCTCTCGGCGGTGGAATAAGGCTGCGACCAGACGACATCGCCTCCGAATTTTTCCGCTTTTGCCAGTCCGCTGAACGAGAAAAAGGCGGCAACCGCCATCACTAGACAAACCATTACAAAAGCAACAACAAAAGGTATTACTTTGCGACTCATTTAGGCCGCCTTTCTTTGCAGGAGGGTGTAGGCTGACTTAAGTACATGCAGGATGTTTTCGTGATCCACATCCTCGAACGGCGAACTGGCGACGAACGAGATCATTCCGCCTTCGGTGCTCAATTGCTGCACGGTGAACTTGCCGATGTTCAAGCCCTGATTGAAATCCGCGCTGGTCCTGGCGATCGTGTACACTTCGGGGTTGGGCACGATGCGGACCTTCAAATCGTGCTCGGTACCTTTGAATTTTTCAGGTTTCATTTTCATCTTGCCGCTGATGCGGCTGCGCTTCCTATATGTTTTTCTCTTCTTCGATTTTTGTATCCCCGAGACGCGCAGGATGGAGCCGTCGTAGAGTTTGGCTTTGAGGGCGAGCCACTCGTCGCGGAAGTATTCGGTCTCGCGGTTTTGCGCGTCCTTGGCGGTGCGCGCCACCTTGGTGGGGAGCAGGGAACCTGTCAGATCGAGATGACCCAGATAGGTGGAATCAGGCTTGAGGTCGTCGCGAAGCGTGTAGAGGATGTCGCGCGTCCCATTGTAGCGAGTGGAAAAGTCGTATGAATCGCTTTTCCGCAAACTGCGAGCCATGACGATGGCAGCTACCCACAGCGCGATTCCTCCGCCTGTGAAGATGAATGAGAAATAGCCGAACAGAAGCAGGATTCCGTCAATCAACATCAAGCCGACGCCTGCAAGGAAAATAAGCATGGGAACCCAGCGCCATTTATCCCCGGCTTTTTCGGTTTTGTTCACGTTAAATCTGAGTTTGTTCATCCCCTGGATGATGGATGTCGGTTTATCGGCAAGGGCGATATACACCGGGAGAAGCTGCTTTTTGCCCAAGGTGTTGGTTACGGTGACCCGCTTGCGCGCTGAGTTGAACAGGTAGAAAAAAATGATGATGACAACAACAAGCAGAATGCCGCCTATGCAGAGAAATGCTTCCATGAAGGCTCCTAGGTAACCGTAATTTTACCGCTTTCAGCATCGGCTTGAAGGGTGGGGGCAAGTCGCTCATAGCCCTGACGCGCCGCTGTTTCTAAATAATCACGGAATCCTTCAGGTGCTTCCTGTTCAGGTTTACTGACGAGAATCTTGAATTTCGTGATTGCGCCGTCATACTGTAAAGAGATGGTGCGATAATATTCCAAGCCCGCGGCGTTTTGCACTACGGTGTAATACTCGAACGGTTTCCAATCCACAATCTTGTTGAAGAAATCGGCTTGGGAATGTGCACAATGAAAACGGGAGCCTTCCCGCACGCGCCCGCCCAGGTCGTCATCGCGCGTGACTGATTCCAAGCCGAGGATTGGTGCTTCGAGGGCGGGTGTGGTGACGTAATCCCAAATCAACGCGGGCGGGAAGGGGATATCCAATTCGATTGCAATCCAGGCGGCAGCTGGATCCACCCGGACGCGCTGACGCGCCTGTTCCTTCTCCCATGCGGTTCGCAAATCGTGGACAAGCATGTTCACCTCCCCGAGATGCTCGTACGAATCCCGGTACGGGGTGAGTGATTCGCACAAGGTATGCAGCCGCAGCGCGTTAGCAGCCGCCTCAGAAAACAGCGCGTAGGATTTGATCCCGGTCTCCTCGATAACCCGGTTCTTCAACATGCGGTGCGACACGATAACGTCCGCGCCGAGTAATTCCTCGCGATCGCCAAGGGTCTGGATGATGTATTCCCCGTAGTGTATGCACATTTTCAGATCGAGTTTTTTGATGTTCCGGCATGCCCGGCATGGGCAGGTGGTATTCACCTGCATTAAATGTGCAGTGTTGGTAAAGACGATGTACAGGTTTTCAAGTGTTTCGATGAAACTTTGCGGGTTAATCGTGCCGATTCCGGGCGTATACATGAAGATCGCGTCGCCGCGGAACCCTGAAATCTTCAACGGAAATTTGATGTTTTTCAACTGCTCTTCAAAGAGCATTTGTAGAGCCAGGTGGGCGTGTTCCAATTCCGATTCGGTTAGGAATTCGGTATAGCCGGAGATGTCAGAAAGGATGAAAAAGCCTTTGTTTGCCATTGGTTTATAATCTCATCATGCCGCGCGTCCTCTACACTGCCTTCGATATCGTGCCCAGTCCGAAAGGCGCCTCGACACATATTCTCCACAATATACGCGGGCTCGTCAATGGGCAATTCGATGTCCATTTGGTTACACCGAACGATGGTGTGCTTCCCGCCGAGGACTCCATCGAGGGAGCGAAGGTCACACGGATCCCGCAGGATCTCGCCCACAGTTTCCTTGAGCGCGCGGTCCATTTTGGTGAGGCGGTGTCACGGCATCTCATGCTGCATCACGATTATGATGTCGTCCAATACCGCAACATCTGGGATGGTCTGGCCATCGCCCGGAATAAAAAACAATACGGATACAAGACCCTCTTCGAAGTCAACGGACTTCCATCCATCGAACTCAAATACCATTATCCCGGTCTCGATCAAGTATTGCTCGCCAAAATTAAAGAGCAGGAGATTGCAACCCTTCATCTCTCGGATGCGATCATCTGCCCATCGAATGTGACGCGCGACTACATTGCCTCGCTCGGACTCAACCCGAAATTGATCTCTGTCATCCCAAACGGGGTTAGCCCCTCAGACTTCTCCGCCTCGCCTCTGCCGCTCCGTGAAGGACGCGTGCCGTCATTGTTGTACATCGGCACCCTCGCCGACTGGCAGGGACTCGAAGTCGTCATCAAGGCGTTGCCGAAAATTTTGGAGCATAATACTGTTCAACTCCGCATTGTCGGGCGCGGACGCTCGAGGCAGAGAAAATTTTTATCGAAGCAGATCCGCAAGCTGGGGGTGGAGGGAAACGTGATCGTGCAGCCTGCGGTTCCGCATCACGAAGTCCCCGCGCTTATTGCTGAATCTGATATCTGCATCGCGCCGCTGGGACTCAACGACCGCAATGTGACGCAAGGCGCCTGTCCGATCAAAGTTCTGGAATACATGGCGTCGTCGCGGCCGCTGATCGCCTCGAACCTGCCGATTGTGCGCGAACTCGTAAGGGAGGATGTGGACGGGCTGCTGTTTTCGCCGAACGATCCAGAAGATTTAGCGCGCAAGGTTTTGCTTTTGTTGAACGACGTGGAATTATCCGGTCGGCTAGCCGTCTCCGCCACCGAACGCGCCCTGACCAGGTTCACCTGGCATGAATCGCAGAAGAAGTTGTTGAAG
>DATKAU010000280.1:0-4841 GCA_035514655.1 Anaerolineales bacterium | reverse complement strand
ACGCGCCGGGACCCTTCAGCCCGCGAAATTTTCCCAGGCGCAGCACAATAGCCTTTTCCCATTGCGATGCAACCTTGAGGGCAAACAATACATATGTGCCTATGAATGACATGGCAAGGACATACAAGCCAATCCATCCTCCGTCAATGAGCCCATCCATGATCACTGCTCCAACGATCCCAACGGCTAAAAACAAGCCAAACACGGTTCCTGCGATCCCTGAGATATGCAGGTTGGGCTGTGCAGGCTTACTTTTCTGCCCCGCAGTCTTGATAAATTTTGTATCCATTCATTCTCCTCGTTTATTCACTTGCAGACTTATTCGATTCGTTCCAGGCTTTGAGTTGGTCGCTGACCATCTGGCGGACCTCACTCTTCGAGAATTCCAGCCGCATGGCTTCGCTGATGTATCGCTGTGTCAGCGCTTCAAGCGTTTCCCTGCGCAGCTTTTCACTGACATTCGGGGGTGGGATTTCTGTAATGTACGTGCCGCGTCCTTGCTGTGTCGATATAATGCGCGCTTCATCCAGGATACGATATGCTCTTGCCACTGTGTTGAAGTTGACTCTCAATTCTTCTGCCAACGCACGCACGGTTGGAAGTTGATCTCCCGGTTTCAAGATTTCGCTTGCAACCTGTGCCTGCACCTGATTTACAATCTGTGTGTAGATGGGTAAGCCTGAGCGGAAGTCAATCTGGAGAATGAGCCTCTTATTTGCCATACATTGTCTCTTCGTAATATTGTACTAATTGTATCATTGTCATAATTGTATCTAAATTGCGGATTTTGTCAAGTGCTGAAAATCTCCAACCCCCAGGCAGATGAGCTTGAGCAAGAAAAAGCTGACGGGACCGGATCAGGATCGGTTGGGAATGAGGCGTTTTGTCCTGCGTGGTAAAATCCGATTGAGTTGAATCAAGTCATCGCGTGGACCAGAATCCATGCGGAAGTAATCAAGGAGTAAAAATGCAGGTAAAGACAGGTACGTGGACGGAGAAAAAGGGGCTGGCACAAATGTTGAAAGGCGGCGTGATCATGGATGTGGTGACCGCGGAACACGCGAAGATCGCCGAAGATGCCGGCGCGTGCGCGGTGATGGCGCTTGAGCGCGTGCCCGCGGATATCCGTGCGCAGGGTGGCGTTGCCCGCATGTCTGACCCCGAGTTGATTCTCAAAATCATTGACAGTGTAAGTGTTCCTGTGATGGCGAAGTGCCGCATCGGGCACTTTGTGGAGGCTCAGATCCTTGAATCGCTTGGCGTGGATTACATTGACGAGTCTGAAGTGCTGACTCCTGCCGATGAGGAACACCATATTTTGAAGCATAACTTTAAAGTCCCGTTTGTGTGCGGGTGCCGCAATATCGGCGAGGCTTTGCGACGTATCGGTGAAGGCGCGGCGATGATGCGCACCAAAGGCGAAGCCGGCACAGGGGATGTGGTGGAAGCGGTGCGCCACGCGCGTTCGGTGATGGGGTCGATCCGCCAGTTGCAGACCATGAACGATGAAGAGTTGATGGCGTTCGCGAAGAACAACGGCGCGCCGTATGATCTTGTGAAGGAAACGAAGGAATTGGGCCGCATGCCGGTTGTCAACTTTGCGGCGGGCGGGGTCGCGACTCCCGCCGATGCAGCGTTGATGATGCAGCTCGGTGTGGACGGTGTGTTCGTCGGCTCGGGCATCTTCAAGAGTGGCGATCCTGCGCGGCGTGCTGCGGCGATCGTCAAGGCAGTGACGCATTACCAGGACGCGTCCATCCTCGCGGAGGTGAGCAAGGATCTCGGTGAGCCGATGGTTGGGCGAAATGTGTCGCAGATGCCTGAAACAGAAAAACTGGCAGGGCGCGGCTGGTAGAAACGAGATGTTATTCCGAGCGGCGCTTTTACTCCGTGTGGCAATCTCAAATGAACCATCAAGCAATTGACAGGTTGTGAATACGAGATTGTTTCGTATCCACTGCGTGGCTTCTCGCAATGACAGTGCAAATCGATTATGAAAATTGGAGTCCTTGCCTTGCAGGGTGATTTCGTGGAACACGTCGCGATGCTTAATCGGTTAAAAGTCGAAGCATCAGAGGTGCGTTTGCCGGAACAATTGAAAGGTCTCGACGGCCTGATCATCCCCGGCGGCGAGTCGACGACGATTGGCAAACTTGCAGTTGCCTATGACCTCATGGAGCCGTTGAAGCAGTTTGGTAAACGCCATGCGATCTGGGGCACGTGCGCGGGCGCGATCCTTCTTTCGAAGAATATCGGGCGCGACCAGCCCCTGCTCGGTCTCATGGATATCAAGGTCCAGCGCAATGCGTTCGGCAGGCAGATCGATTCATTTGAAACGGATCTCGACATCCCTGAACTCAAACAAGCCACCGGGACAACGGAAGATTATCACGCGGTCTTCATCCGCGCGCCGATCATCGAATCGGTCGGTAGGGATGCAAAGATCCTCGCTTCGGTTCCCGACGGGAGAATTGTCGCGGCGCAGCAGGGGCATTTCCTCGCCACGTCCTTTCACCCCGAGCTGACAAACGATACGCGCTTTCATGAGTACTTTTTGACGCTGGTTGACTAACGTTTGAACATTCAAACGTTTAAACATACAAACATAAAAATGTCCATCCGCCCGCTTGCTCTATTAGATTTGCCGCAACTTTATCGTTTCCGCGATGATGCGTTAGGGCTGGATACGGCGCGCACGTTGACACGGGGAAATCCACTTGGTGCGGCAAGACTGCTCGCCTACATGAATCCTGCGCGGCACGTATATGGCGCGATCGCGAATGGAGAGCAGGACTCTGTGCTGGGCGGGATCATTCACACGGGTGACGACGCATTTGCGAAACTCCTGTATATGGCTCCCGTATCGAATTTGAGTCATCCTGAATTGCCTGCGCTGATTGAGAATCTGTCCTCCCAGGCGGGTGCGTGGGGCGCATTCCATGTGCTTGCAGAAGTGGATGAGCTCAGCGACGCGTTTGTGCCGCTGCGGAAATCGGGATTCTCCGTCTACGCATGGCAGAGGATGTGGGATGTTTCTAAGGTTGCAGAACCAGACTCAAGGTCCGATTGGACGCGTGTGCGGTCAGTGGACCTTCCTGCAGTCCAGAGTCTCTATCATCAAATTGTTCCTCCGTTGCTGCAGCCCATGGAGCCGCAACCGAAGGCTCCGCTGGGCTGGATGAGCAATCATGAAGTGAAGTGCTTTGTCGGCGTGATGTATGGTGTATACGGAATTGTGCTGACGCCCTTGATCCACCCCGAAGCGACGGATGTCAGCGCGAAACTCACGGCGTTGATCAGCCATCTGCCTGATAGACGGAACCGTCCCGTTTATATTTGCGTACGTTCGTATCAGGCATGGCTTGAGCCCGTGCTTGCGGATCTGGGGGCAAAATCGGGGCAGCGCCAGGCAGTGATGGTCAAGCATTTGGCGCGGCTGGTGAAAGAGGGCTTGCCTGCCTCCGCGGTGCCATCGGGAGTCAGCGTCCAGCCTTCGCAGGTGAGTCGGGCTGAGAGGAAGAAGTAATTCCATTTCTACAATCACATTCCAATGCGGGGCTTTTCTTATTCCTCGTATAATAGACGTGGCACCTGATACCTCGCACCTGATACCCTCATAAAAGGCAGGCACTTTCCAATGGTCAGAAACGTCTAATTTCTTGTAAGCCGCCGAACAGGGATACCGCGGCGCAAGTATCTCATCCCCAACCCTCACATATAGATAACCATAACCATATGACTCAACTAAAAATCACAGATGATTTGGACGCCCTCCTCGACGTCCTCCCCGCCAACATCCGTCACGCCGTGGAAGAGGCGAATAACAGCGACCTGCTCCTCGAGGTCATCCTTGACCTTGGGCGTGTTCCCACCGCGCGCTTCGTCGAAAACGAGATTGTGCTCTCGAGCACGGAACTCACCCGCGCCGAACTCGACCATGTCGTCGAACGAGTCGGGGATTTCGACGCCGACAACCGCGCTGGCATCGAACGCACGCTGCATCGCATCTCTGCCATCCGCAACCGGCGCGGCGCAGTGGTGGGATTAACCCTGCGCGTCGGGCGCGCAGTCTACGGCACGGTGGATATCATTCAGGACATCATCGAGTCGGGCAAGTCCGCGCTCATTCTCGGCCGCCCCGGTGTTGGCAAAACCACCCTGCTTCGTGAGTCCGCGCGCATACTTGCCGAAAACAAACGCGTCATCATCGTGGATACCTCCAACGAAATCGGCGGTGATGGCGATGTGCCGCATCCCGCCGTGGGCAAGGCGCGGCGCATGCAAGTCAAAGTGCCGACGCACCAGCATGAAGTCATGATTGAGGCTGTCGAGAATCATAACCCCGAGGTTATCGTCATCGATGAGATCGGGCGCGAACTCGAAGCCCTCGCCGCGCGCACCATCGCCGAACGCGGTGTGCAGCTCATCGGCACGGCGCACGGTCAAACGCTCGATAATCTCCTTCTTAACCCAACCCTCAGCGATCTGGTCGGCGGTATCGAAGCGGTCACACTGTCGGATGAGGAAGCGCGCCGGCGCGGCACCCAGAAAACGGTCCTCGAAAGACGCGCCCCGCCCACGTTCGATGTGCTCATCGAAATCCAAACCCGCGACCGTTTTGCAGTCCATGCCGACATCATGTCCTCCGTGGATTCGCTCCTGCGCGATGCAGCTCTGCCCCCCGAAGTGCGGATGCGCGATTCTGAAGGAAAGATCCAGGTCGAGAAAGCTGTTACCGCTGCAAAATCAAAAGCGGAGGTAAAAACGCCTCGCCGCGGACTTCGGTCTGCTTCGGCTTCCGAGATGACTTCCTCTGCGCCTCAGCCGATCCAGCCCATCGG
>DATKAU010000279.1:0-5353 GCA_035514655.1 Anaerolineales bacterium | reverse complement strand
CTCATTGAGGTAACTCAGAAAATCCTGTGCATACGCTGTCGGGCACGCCAGCGGACCGGAGAGCCCCACCCCGCGCTGATCGAAATACACGATGTCGAAATGTTCGAGAATCGCGTCATCGTACCAGTTCAATCCACCGGTGCTGATCCCCTCGCCGCCGGGTCCGCCGGGGAATGCCTGTACGTACATGCCCAGGCGTTCACCCGTTGCCGGGGCAACCGCAAACACCATGCCGAGCGTTTCCGTGTTCGAAGAATCGAAATGATCCAACGGCACTTGAACCGTGACGCAGATAAAATCGGGATTTTCGTCGCAAGCAATGCCGCCCAGCCGCTCCAATGCACCAGCCATGTCGCCTCCCTGCGTAGTGCTCGGCTGTGTCGGTTGGGCGGTGGGCAGTGGAGGAGTCGGCGTGGGGTTGAGCAGCCCTCCAAACGTACAAGCCATGATGAATACGACTGTGCCTGACAATATCTTTAATAACCGGTTTCGTGCCATGAAGTTCTCCTTGAACGAAGGTGTGACATGCGGGTGAATTGTACGCTCGCTGTGATGGATGAGCAAGCGCCGAAAGAGCCATATCCCCGCCTGCTACCCTTTGATAAGTTTTTCGTAAGTATTATCGTGCCTTAAATCGAAAACCGGGCATGTGTTATATAATGGTGTTTCACTGTACGCATATCAATTCCTGTATACCTGTAAAGGAGTCCCCCATGGCTGACAAACGACCATCCAAAATCATGGTGCCCCCACAGGGCGGCATGCTGCGCGATTTCGCCAACCGACTTAAGTTAATCTTCAGGCTAATGGGCGACCGCCGCGTAAACATTTTTCTCAAGTTACTGCCGGTGGCATCGATCGCCTATTTGATTTTTCCGTTCGACCTCGCGCCGGGAATTGCCCTGCCCATCATCGGCGTGCTCGACGATGCAGCGATATTGTGGATCGGCACGACCCTTTTCGTTGAACTCAGCCCGCCCAACGTGGTGAAGGAACATCAGGAGGAGCTCACCAGCAACATGGATGATTCCTCCGGTGATGTTGTGGATGCTGATGCGACGGACGTGGATGGCAAGTGATCATGAATCGCCTGGTACTATTGTTGGCGCTGTCGATCCTCGCCTGCAGTACCAGCACCCCGCTTCCCGAGTCGCAGACGCCGGACCCTGATCCTGTCACCCAAACATCCCCTCCACTTACACAGCCTCCCTCCACTCCGAGCCCAACTTCGATCCCCCCGACAGATGCTCTACCGGGCGCTTCGACCTTTCCCGATGCCGACGCGTACTCGTGGGAATCGATTGCATCCGGTCTGGTGCGGCCGGTCGATCTCCAGCCCGACGGTTCAGGACGGTTATTCATCGTTGAGAAACCCGGGCACATCCATATCTTCCAAAATGGACAACTGGTCACCGAGCCTTATCTAAACATCGAAGATCGAGTCAATGATTTCTCGAATGAAATGGGTTTGCTTGGTCTGGCGCTTCACCCGGACTTTGCACAAAACGGATATTTCTACGTTAATTACACCGGTGAGGGCGGCGACACATTCCTCTCGCGCTTTACTTCCAGTGGAACTTTCGCCGACCCAGCCAGCGAGGTGATCCTGCTTCGCGTCAACCAGCCTTACCCGAATCACAACGGCGGAACTTTAAACTTTGGACCCGATGGATATTTATACGCCGGCCTCGGTGACGGCGGGCTGGCTGGTGACCCTCACGGAAATGGTCAATCGCTCGAGACCTTACTCGGAAAGATTCTGCGCATCGATGTGGATTCAGCCGAACCTTATGCCATCCCGGCGGATAATCCCTTCGGGAATGAGATTTGGGCGTATGGCTTGCGCAATCCCTGGCGCATCTCGTTTGATTTCACCACCGGCGATCTCTACATCGGCGATGTGGGGCAGGGGCAATGGGAGGAGATTGATCTAATCCCCGGCGGTTCGGCAGGCGGGCAGAACTTCGGCTGGGATTATCGTGAAGGTGCGCACCAATTTGAAGGCGAAGCCCCTGCCGGTTTGATCGATCCGATCGCAGAATACAGCCATGCCGAGGGTAGGTGCTCTGTCACAGGCGGGTATGTCTACCGCGGCTCGATGGCCGAATGGAATGGGATTTATCTTTACGGGGATTATTGTACAGGTATGATTTGGGGCTTGATCCGTGCGAATGACGGTTGGCAAAATCAATTATTGTTTGATGTGGATGCCAAGATCACATCGTTCGGTCAGGATGAAACCGGCGAATTATATATCATCGGCGACGAAGGCGGGGTGTACCGACTTGTGCACAAGTAGCGAATTCGCATCATCCTTGGGCGAATTGTCATATTCAGGAGATGACGCGTGTCACTGGCACGCGTCATTTGTTTTATCTACAATGGATGCATACTCTGGAGGTGCCGAATGGCTCAGAAGATGTGGCAAACCCGAAAGACCTGCTACTGTGAGCGCGTTGGGCGCGAGATCAAGCTGGAAACGCAGGTGGTGTATCCGCCTGAGTATCTACCCGACCAGCCCCCGCGCGTCCTTGCCCACCGATGTTCGAACGCCATCGAATGCAACACGATCGAGAAAATGGTCTGCGCATACTGCGGCACGAACCCGGATTACAAACCCATGTAGATAAGCGCGCGCTACTCCCGCGCGTGATCACTCTCTCCTCCATCCAGGTTGGTCAATGGCAACTCCGCGTACGCACGCGGAGCTTGCCGTTAAACATCATAGACTTCTTGCAAAGGACCCTTGAATCGCAGGAGCGACCCCTCAGGATATTCGAGTGTATTTTACTTTCACCGGGCGGGTCGCCCCCGGAAATTTCAGGGAAGGCTTCTGTAATTGTTCAAAACCCTCATGTAATTCGCGCGCTCGAAGACATCGGGTTCCTTCACAGACTTCTGACTCATGCTCCCCTGCATCTGCTTGATGGATTCGTACTCCCGATCCTTCATCCACGACTCTAAATAAGCAAGTATCGATCTGACTGTATCTTCGCCGAACTGAAGCAGGTTGGATGCCATCATCGCCACCTTCGCGCCTGCCATCATCGCCTTTAACACGTCTGTGTAGGCGTGCACTCCACTGGTCAATGCAAAATCGACATCAAGTTTCCCGTGCAGGATCGATATCCAGCGCAGGGGCAGGCGCAGATCGGCTGAGGTGCTCAAATCCAGGCTGTGCACGATTTCCAGATCTTCCAAATCAAAATCGGGCTGGTAGAAACGGTTGAACAGCACCAGACCGTCTGCCCCCGCTTCCACGAGCCGCTTTGTAAAGTTGGGAATAGATGTAACGAACGGGCTGATCTTCACCGCCAGTGGAATCTTGATGGCAGATTTCACCTCTGCCACCAGTTCGACCTGTGTGTCTTCGATATCGCCTGAGGTCATATCCGGATCGGTGGCGACGTAGTACATGTTGAGTTCGAGCGCGTCGGCGCCTGCCACTTCGATCCGGCGGGCATAATTCGTCCAGCCACCCTTTGAGACGCCGTTCAAACTTCCGATGACAGGGATGTTCAACGCCTTCTTGAGTCCGGTCACATGGTCGAGGTATTTCTCGGGGCGGATGGCGTACATGCCGCCGTCGGGCAGATAGGAGAGCGCCTCGGCGAATGACTCACTGCCGCGGTTGAGGTAGTGATCCAGTTCGAGGCTTTCGTGAATGATCTGCTCCTCGAAGAGGGAATACATCACGATCGCCGAGACCCCCGCCGCCTCCAGTTTTTTGGCGCGGTCGATTTTCCTCGAGAGGGGGGAGGCAGAGGCGACGATCGGATTCTTGAGGTTCAGACCAAGATAGGTTGTGGAAAGATCCGTCATGGCTTACTCCTTTTTCCCGTTACCGTTTCCGTAGTGCATCGCCGCCATCTGCTGGTACAGCATCCAGCGCGTTTTTGCATCGTGCTGTGCTTCGTGCATCAATTGCCCGGCGCGTTCCTCGTCCAGTTGCGTGAGCATCTTGTAGCGGGTCTCGTTGTAGGCATATTGAGAGAACGGAATACTCGGTTCTTTCGACTCGATGACGAGCGGGTTTTGTCCGTGTTGTGCCAGCTGCGGGTCGTAACGGTACATGGGCCAGTGACCCGATTGCACGGCGAGTTTCGCCTGGTCAAGGCTTCTTGCCATATCATAGCCGTGCGCAATACACGGACTGTAGGCGATGATCAGGGACGGACCGTCGTAGGCTTCTGCTTCAAGCAGGGCGCGCAGAGTCTGCTGGTCGTTAGCGCCCATCGCGATGTGCGCAACGTACACGTATCCATATGACATGGCGAGCAAACCCAGATCCTTTTTCGGCATGCCTTTGCCGCTCATCGCAAACTTGGCGACTGCCGCGCGCGGCGTGGCTTTGCTCGCCTGCCCTCCCGTGTTGGAATACACCTCGGTGTCTAGCACCAGGATGTTGACGTTGCGCCCGCTTGCCATCACGTGATCGAGGCCTCCGTAGCCGATATCGTACGCCCAGCCGTCGCCACCGATGATCCATACCGATTTTTTCACAAGCGAGTCGGCTATGCTGATCAAATCCTTTGCCTGCGGGTCGTCCGATTTGGCAAGTTTGTTTTTCAATTCTTCCACGCGTTCGCGCTGCGCTTCGATGCCTTGTTCGTCATCCTGGTTGGCGTTCAAGATCGACTCGACGAACTCATCGCCGAGATCGCCGTCCATGATGCGCAGTATTTCACGCGCGTATTCGGTTTGTTTATCGAGGGTGAGCCTCATTCCCAGGCCGAACTCGGCGTTGTCTTCAAACAATGAGTTCGACCACGCGGGACCGCGTCCCTTTGAGTCCACCGCCCAGGGTGTTGTCGGAAGATTGCCCCCGTAGATGGAAGAACAGCCCGTTGCGTTTGCAATGATGGCGCGGTCGCCGAACAACTGCGAGACCAGTTTCACATACGGCGTCTCACCGCACCCTGCACACGCACCGCTGAACTCGAACAACGGGCGAAGCAGTTGCGAATTCTTGATCGTCGATGGGTTGATCAACTTGCGATCCAGATCCGGAATCTTCATGAAGAAGTCCCAGTTCTTCGTTTCTGCTTCACGCAATGGCGGTTGCGGCGTCATGTTGATGGCGCGGCGACCCACCTGTGTTTTATCTTTCACAGGGCATGCTTCTATGCACAACGTACAGCCTGTGCAGTCCTCGGGCGCCACCTGCACCGTGTAGGCATAGCCTGCCGAAAATTCCTTGAATTTCGACGGCACGTGTTTGAAGGTCTCAGGCGCGCCTGCCAGCGCAACTTCGCTATACACCTTATGCCGTATAACCGCATGCGGGCAGACGATTACACACTTGCCGCATTGGATGCATAACTTCTCGTCCCATACAGGGATTTCGAGAGCG
>DATKAU010000278.1:0-6348 GCA_035514655.1 Anaerolineales bacterium | reverse complement strand
CACCCACTGGGGCATGAGAGTCATTGGAACGAGCCGGCCTGAAAGAATCAATTCGAGACCGAAATACAGCTCGAAGATCGCGCTGACGCGGGTGGTCCAGAAGGTGATCATGCCAAGTATGGAGGAAAACATGGTGCGGATGAGATACGCACCCCAGATGGCGAGGAAGAACACGAGCACTTCGATCCACGTGAAATCGAATGCCGGCTTGAACACCCAGGTGAGGAATGCCGCCAGCGGAAGCCAGAGCAAAAGCACCACAAACTTCCAGCCCGCGAAAAACGCAATGTCGCTGTGGATGGGATGCATCGGACGCATCAATTCCATGCCTAGGTTGCCCTCGCGGATGCGCCATTCCCAGCCGAACGGCGTGAAGACGATATTCATGTTGCGGACGAGGGTCCACACGATGTAGTATGCGGCAAACGTGCCCGCCGTGTACCCGCCCACCTCCCCGCCCTGCTGCTCGGCGATCGTCGACCACACCACCAGATAGATGACCGGCTCGGTAATCATGCCGATCATGTAAAAGTAATTTGCAACGCGGTATTGAATCTGGCTAAGGATCGAAACGCGCATCGACGCGAGATAATATTCGATATAGCGTCTCACGTTGACTCCTTTTGCGAGAAGACTTGATCGATCACATCGTCGACCGGGGCGTCCTCCACGGTGAGATCATCCACCTGGAAATCGGAAAGCAATCTCGCGGTCACCTGTGAAGTCTGCGACTTGGGTACGCGCAAGGTAACACGCCCGTCCTCCCTGCTGATCACTTCTCCGTACTTCGAAAGTTCGACATCGGGATTGGGGAGGGAGAGACTCAACGTCTTGAACGATGAGAATTGGTTCACCAGCGCGCTTAAATCGCCGTCGAACAGGATCCGCCCGTGATGGATGACGATGACGCGTTTGCACAATGCTTCCACGTCCGCCATGTAATGGCTGGTGAGCAGGACTGTGGCGTTGTAGCGTTTGTTGTATTCGGCGATGAAGGTGCGGATTCTACGCTGCATGGTCACGTCCAAGCCGAGGGTCGGCTCATCGAGGAACAACACTTTGGGTCTGTGAAGCAACGCGGCAACGATCTCCATTTTCATCCGCTCGCCGAGCGAGAGATTGCGGACGGGCTTTTTGACCAATTCGCCAAGTTCCAACAGTTCGATGAAATCGTCGCGCGTTTGTTTGAATTGATCCCCAGGGATTCCATACACTGCGCGTTGCAGGTCGAACGAATCGAGGGCGGGCAGGTCCCAGGTCAGCTGGTTGCGGTTGCCCATCACCAGCGTGATCTGCCGCAGATAATCGTGGGATCGGTGACGAGGCTCAAACCCCAGCACACGGACTTCACCCGACGTCGGGTGGAGAAGACCACTCAGCATTTTGAGCGTAGTGGTCTTGCCGGCGCCGTTCGGACCGAGGAAGCCGACCACCTCCCCGGGCTCGATGGTGAATGTGATACCATCCACGGCTTTAATGTTCTTGAACTTTCGATTGAATAAACTGGTGATGGCGGCTTTGAGTCCGCCTTCGCGTTCAGGGACTTGATAATGCTTGGCTAACTCTGAAATGGCAATAACGGAAGACACAAGATTCTCCTTGAGCTTAAACTTCGGAAGTCTCTCGCCATGCATTCACGCATTGAGATCTTCGTGGAAGACTTCCGAAGTTTTTTGGAATTAAACACAAAACCGCAGGGCGGGATGTGCGCGCCTGCGGCAGGGGAATTGAAAAGGACAGGTCAAGTCACCCAACCAGATGGAGGCACATCGAACATGAGACTGAATTGTTTCTTCATGGGAACGATCCTCCTTTCTGGTGAGATGGACGGAGTTTATCACATTTTCTCCGTCAGGGCGAGGAGTGTTGGTGGTCGAGTACCGAAACCAAGCACGACATAGCGATCTCCACTTTGGCGAGGGGATTGCTTCGCTGCTCGCTATCGCTCGAGCTCGCGATGACACCTGGAATTTCTGGTATAATCTCCGCCCGTGACTGGTCCTGCAAGTGGTTTGCCTTCCAGCAGACTGCGAGCACGGAGACCTGCTAGTGCGGATGTTCGTTCCGCCAAATCTAAAGAAAGGAAGCAAACGTCATGCCATTACAGAAAGAAGCGAAGACAAAACTGATCACCGATTACCACCGCCATGACAGCGACACCGGCTCACCCGAAGTGCAGATCGCGATCATGACCGGGCGCATCCACCAGTTGACCGAGCATCTGCGAGCCAACAAGAAGGATGAGTCCTGCCGCCGCGGCCTGCTCAAGCTTGTCGGTCATCGCCGCCGCTTGTTGACCTACCTGCGTCAGGTGGATTACAATCGCTACCTGGCGGTCACAGAAGGTTTGAGCCTGCGCCACAAATAATAGTCAGTCAGACCCTAAAGGTCGTTGAGATCTTTAGGGTCTTATTTAATCCGCCGTCAGGAATTGAATAGCGCGAATAACTAATGTCTGACTTAAGTCAGCGATCCCAGCAGGTGATCAGTTATTCCCACTCTTCAGTCCCTGACCATAGGCGGAGATTTTCGTGGGGCAGGATGTTATCCTGCCAGAATGCGGGATACCATCCCGCACCACGCAACAGGAGACAACCAAGTATGAACCCCGAATCAAAGAAATACTCAACCACGATTGGGAAGACTGTCGTTACGTTTGAGACCGGCAAGCTCGCCGGCCAGGCGGGGGGCGCGGTGACCTTTGGCACGCCCGAATCGATCATCTTTGCCGCGGCAACGATGGGCGATGTGCGTGAAGGCATCGACTTCTTCCCGCTCCAGGTGGAATATGAAGAAAGACTCTACGCCGGCGGACGCATCCCCGGTTCTTTCTTCCGCCGTGAGGGACGCCCCGGAACCGAGGCAATTCTCGTCTCCCGATTGACGGACCGCCCCCTGCGCCCGTTGTTCCAGGATGGCATGCGCAACGAAGTACAGGTCATCATGTTCACGCTGTCGTCCGATGGCGAGAACCCGCTCGATGTGTTAGCCATCAACGCCGCCTCCGCCGCGATCATGATCTCAGACATTCCGTGGAATGGACCCGTCGGCGCGGTGCGTGTGGGACGCTTGAACGGAGAACTGGTGATCAACCCGACTTTTGCCGAAATGGAAGCCTCCGAGCTCGACCTGCGCATCGCGGGCACGCGCGACGCCATCCTTATGGTGGAATGCGGCGCGAACGAAGTCCCTGAGGATGTGATGGTCGCCGCGCTGGAACTCGGTCACAAGTCCATCCAGCCGCTGATCGATCTGCAAATGAAAATGCGCGAAGAAGTAGGCAAACCCAAACGGGAGGTCACTTTCTTCGTTCCGGCGGAGGACATCAAGAAGAAGGTCTTCGACCGCGTAAGCGGACCGATGAGCGCTCTGCTCGAAAAGCCGCTATCAAAGAACGAATTCTATTCCGGAATGAAGGCGATCAAGACCGAAGCCGAAGCGGAGTTGTGCACGATCCCTGAAGGCGGCAATCCGGCAGACTATATGCCGGTCAATATGTTCCGCGAGTCATTTGAGCTGGCGGAGCAGGCGGTCGTGAGAGAACGCATTTTGAGTCAGGGCAAACGTCCCGACGGGCGAACGCCGACCGACATCCGCCCGATTTGGTGCGAGGTTGGTTTATCGCCGCGCGCACACGGATCCGGACTCTTCACCCGCGGTGAGACTCAAATTATATCCTTCGCAACGCTGGCAACTCTTGGCGAGGCGCAGGAGCTCGACAACCTCGGTCCCAAAAAGGACAAGCGCTACCTGCATCACTATAACTTCCCGCCGTATTCCACAGGTGAGACAAAGCCTCTGCGCGGGCAGAGCAGGCGCGAGGTGGGGCATGGAGCGCTGGCGGAGCGCGCCCTCGAACCCGTCCTCCCCGTTGAAGAGTCATTTCCGTACACTATCCGCGTTGTATCCGAGGCGTTGTCATCCAACGGCTCCACGTCGATGGGATCTGTCTGTGGTTCCACACTTGCTCTCATGGACGCGGGCGTGCCGATCAAGGCTCCCGTCTCCGGTGTGGCGATGGGACTCATTACCGACCCTTCGACAAGCTCAGGGCAGGCTCCTGGTCGTTACACAATTTTGACAGATATACAAGGCACCGAAGATCACCTCGGCGACATGGACTTCAAAGTGGCTGGCACGGCGGCTGGAATTACGGCTCTGCAAATGGACATCAAGATCAGCGGCTTGAGCACCCAAATGATGAAGGAAGCGCTCGAACAGGCGAAGATCGCACGCATGTCGATCATGGAAAAAATGCTGGCAGTGTTGCCTCAGGCCCGCCCAGACTTGAAACCGCACGCGCCGCGCATCATCACCGTGAAGATCCCGGTGGATAAGATCGGCGCGTTGATCGGACCCGGCGGCAAGAACATCCGCGCCCTGCAGGAGGAGACCGGCGTCACCATTGACGTGCAGGAGGACGGCACCGTGTACATCGCATCGAGCAATGCCGAGGGCGCGAAGATCGCGCAGGAACGCGTGGCAGGGCTGGGCGAAAACGCCGTGATCGGGAACATCTACACTGGCAAGGTCGTGCGCATCGCGGACTTCGGCGCGTTCGTCGAGATCCTCCCGGGCATGGACGGACTCGTGCACATCTCGCAGTTGGCTTCCGAACGCGTGAATAAAGTGGAAGACGTTGTCGGCATGGGCGAGGAGATCACCGTGATGGTGACCGACATCGACCCGCAGGGCAAGATCAGGCTCTCACGCCAGGCTGTGCTCGAAGGCTGGACCGCCGAGGAAGCGCGCGAGAAGGACGGTCCGCGCCGGAGTGGCGGCGGACGTCCCGGCGGTGATCGCGGTGGACGCGGGGGCGATCGTGGTGGTCCTTCGTCAGGCTCAGGACGCGGCGGCGGTGACCGCGGCGGGCGGGATCGACGGTAGACGAGAAAATTCGTAATTGGTAATTGGTAATTGGTAATTGACACGGACGGAGCGCAAACGGCTTCGTCCGTGTATTTTTGTTTAAGTGTGGAGACTGGAGACTAGCGATTGGAGGATTGGGAGAATCAGCCGTCGAGAGGGGATTTGACCGCCAACCCGCCGCGCTGAAGAACGTGGGTGTAGATCATGGTGGTTCGAACATCCCTTCGACGCGGCTCAGGACAAGCCTTGTGCCCCAATATTTCTTGAACCGTCCGGATGTCCCTTCGACTTCGCTCAGGGTAAACTCCGCCGTTCTGGAGGAGATGGGTGGCGAAGGAGTGCCGAAAAGTGTGACAGGATACTCGTTTGCGGAGTTCCGCCTTTTGGGCAGCCAGTTTGACCGCGCGCTGTAGGGCAGATTCATCGAGGTGATGACGGCGCTCGACCTCATTGCGCGGGTCTTGTGAGCGTCTGGCGGCTGGGAAAATGTATTGCCATGCGAGTTCGCGGCCGGCCTTGGGGTATTTTCTCCCTAGGGCGTCGGGGAGGTAGACTTCGCCAGCACCTTCGGCAAGATCCTGTTCGTGGAGAAGGCGGACACGTTCGATCTGACGTTTGAGATCGGCAGCGATCGTATCGGGCAAGGGCGTAACGCGGTCCTTTTCACCCTTGCCGTCACGCACAGTAACGGATTTATAGGCGAAGTCAACATCTTTTACCCGAAGGCGAACGCACTCCATCAACCGCAAGCCTGAACCGTAGAGAAGCTGGGCCATGAGTTTATGCACACCGTTCAGGCGGTCGATGACGCGAAGCACTTCGTCGTGGGCCAGGACGGTCGGGAGGCGTTCGGGGCGTTTGGCAGTGGAGAGGAGGATCTGTCCGACTTCCTTGTGGAGAACTTCGCGGTAAGAGGAAGAGGACAGCACTGAGCGCCTGGTTTTGGGTGGAGGCGGCCACCCTGCGGTCGGAAGCCAGGTGCGTGAGAAATGACTGGATTTCAGGCATTCCCATATCGGCGGGATGACGTTTCTGGTGGAAGAGGATGTAGCGCCTTACCCAGCCGAGGTAGGTCTCTTCGGTGCGATAGGAGTAGTGTTTGATGCGGAGGGCATCGCGCAACTGGTCGAGTAATTTTGGAGGAGCCATGCTTGACTTTTGTATGGGGGTGGCTATAATGGCTTGGTGCGGTGTTTAAGCGTATTAGGCTGAGGAGTCCATGTATTTTACATCATTCCCGACAAATGCAAGCCATAGGCTATTATCTTGATGCCGTCAACCAAGTCCGTTGTTGAACTAAGCGCTTCGCGCAGAGAGCCTTCCCCCAGTGACTTAGAGTAGATTCAATCAAATCTCGATCAAGGCTATATTAACTGTATCGAATCCATTCCATACAGGAGGTATAGCCATGTCTGCTTTAAGACAAAAGATGATCGAGGATATGCAACTGCGCGGATTTGCACTCCGGACGCAGGAAGC
>DATKAU010000277.1:0-5764 GCA_035514655.1 Anaerolineales bacterium | reverse complement strand
TGGTGGGCTTGCTTTCGTATTCAAAACGATATCCGCATGAACTCTCCGGCGGGGAACGCCAGCGTGTGGCGTTGGCGCGTGCCCTGGCGCCGCGCCCGGTGCTTGTCCTCATGGATGAGCCGTTCAGCAGTCTCGATGCCGACCTGCGTGCGGGGGTGCGCGAGCATGTGCGCGGGATTCTTAAATCCATGCAAGCGACCGTTATCTTTGTGACTCACGATCAGGAGGAGGCCTTGTTTATGGGAGATCGTCTCGCCGTTCTACAGAAAGGGGAATTGGAACAGATCGGCACACCGGAGGAGATCTTCCACGAGTCGAACACGCGCTTCGTTGCCGAGTTCATGGGCGACAGTGACTTTTTGAGGGGCAAAGTCGTCCCCGGCGGGATCCAGACCGAGATCGGCTTGCTGAAGCAGATCGTGGACCTGCCCGCTTCGACCCTCGTCGAGATTGCCCTGCGCGCCGACGACATCGACTTTGAAATCGACGGGAGTGGCAACAGCTTGATCGTGGGACGTTTCTTCCGCGGCGCGTTCAACCATTATCGTCTGCGCCTGAACTCGGGGCAGATCCTGCACGCCTTCACCGACCACACCAGGATTTTGCCGGTGGGCTCGCGTGTGCAGGCACGCGTTATTGCCGAACATCCATTGACTGTTTTTTCAGAATAAAGAACTCTGAACGGTTGGGGAAATCACTCAGGTTAATACTGAAGTTTGCTTAGAATTTTCTAGTAGAATTCTGGGTAAATCTACATTGTAAAACCTGCCGTGAAAGGTAAAATCTCTCCATCATGTTGAGGTGAGGAAACCAGGCCTGGTCGATAAACCCCGCGCCTCACCACATCCTATCTCCAATTTTCATTTCCCCAATCCTCTATGTTCCTCAAACGCCTCCAGCTTGGCCTGATCCATACCGCCGTTGCAATGACTCTCGTCCCCTTCACCAGCACGCTCAATCGCGTGATGATCTTCGACCTCGGCATTTCAAAAACCCTCTTCACCTTTATCACGATCCTCCCTTATTTGTTTTCGCCCATTCAGGTCGCCATCGGCTCATTCGCAGACCGTCACCCCATTCTGGGGTATCGGCGGACGCCGCACATCCTGCTTGGTTTGTTGTTTTGCGCCGCAGGTTTGGGTGTTTCCTCGTATATGGTCTTGACCATTCAGGAGAACTTCACGGTGGGGATACTTGTGGGCCTGGCTGCCTTTTTTCTGTGGGGGATGGGCTATCACTTCTCGGCGGTATCCTATTTTTCGCTTGCATCCGAACTCTCCGGCGAAAAAGGGCGCGGTACCACGATTGCAATCATGTTCTTCATGATGGTGCTGGGCATCATTGCGACGGCACAGACGGTCAGTCATATGGTTACCACGCCGACCTTTGAAGCGTTGTCGAGGGCATTTTGGGTGGTTGCCGCTTCAGCCCTGACCCTGGGTCTGCTCGGCCTCATCAAACTTGAACCCCGCTTTGACCGTTCCTCGTCAAAAGCAGCCTCTGAAACCTACACTCTGCGGGAGATGTATGCGGTTATCACAGCCAATCCCGTCGCGCGCGTTTTCTTTATCTACCTGCTCCTGCTCCTCGCCGCCATCCTCGGGCAGGATGTGCTGTTGGAGCCTTTTGGCGCACAGACATTTGGAATGAGCATTTCCGAAACATCCCGCATCGTCTCTTACAGCCAGACATTGACTCTGGTTGCCTTTTTCGTGGCAGGTTTCATGGAAGGTCGCGTGGCAAAGAAGAAGATCGCCCAAATGGGAAACCTCGGCGCAATGCTGGGGTTTGTGTTGATCGTGGTTAGCGGTTTTACCCGGAACCTGGGCATTTTTTACGTGGGCATCATGTTGCTGGGCTTTGGCACGGGCATTGCCACCGTTGCAAATTTGTCCTTGATGTTTGAACTCACCATCCCCGAAAAAGTTGGCTTGTACATCGGCGCGTGGGGCTTCTCGAACGGGCTCTCGCGTTTGACTGGCCTGCTCATGGCCGGCGTCGTTGCGGATGTCGCCACAAAAATAACAGGCAGTGAATTGGACGGCTATCTCGTCGTGTTTGGCATCGAAGCGTTGATGCTGGTCGCCGCCGCGTTCATGCTCCAGCGCATCGATGCCGCCACGTTCCGGAAACAGGCGCACGAACCCTCCTATGTGGATAAAGTCGCTGTGGTTGGTGAATAACTATGACTATCGGCAATCGCACGCATTTTTCAGACGCGCGTCACAACTCCCCTATTGAACCTGAAGAGGAGGTTGGCGAAGTCTGCATTCCAAACATCAGCCTGAAGGAAAGAAAGAAGCGGGAAAAATTTGCGATTCAATATTTCATCTTCACGCTATTCGTGTTGGGCGTGCTCATACTATTCGATGTGAATCCGCTGTGGCGTTTGCCTCTGCTTTTCATGTTTAGCGCGGCGACCACGAGTTATGTCCAGTCGCTCGACAAAACCTGAGTGTCGCTTGCGTCGCGCGGTCTGCGCCACATCTCCGATAAAAAAGAACGCATCAAAGACAAGGCTGAATTAATGAAGGTCCGACGTCAGGCATTGCTCGTCATCGTCAAGGGAGTCTTTGCCGCAATTCCGCTGACGGCGCTGGCTTGCCTTATCCCCTAACCCATGACCGACGAATGGCTCTCCCTCAGTGACGCGGCGGAACTGCTCGGAATACATCCGAGCACGGTGCGGCTTTGGTCAGATAAGGGTATCTTGCCCGTCCATAAGACGCAGGGGGGACACCGCCGCTATAAGCGCGGGGAAATCCTCCTTTGGGCGGAGGCCAATTCAAAGTCGAGGGAAGAGTCGCTTGAACCCGAGGGGATGATGCAGGAGGTTGTGAAAAACGTCCGCATGCAGATCTCCGAGGGGCGCCTCGAGGCGGAGTCCTGGTATCAAAAACTGGATGACCAAGCCCGCACGCAGTACCGCATGAGCGCGCGTTCGTTGTTTCAGGGCTTGATGACGTATGTATCAAGCCACGGGCAGGAAGCCGAGCATGAAGCGCATGCCATCGGCTACGAATATGCCTCGCGCGCCCGCCGGTACAACCTGAGTTACGTGGACGCGGCGAAGGCGTTTTTATTCTTTCGCGATACTCTGGTTGAGTCAGTGATCAAGGTATATACCGAAGCCAACGTACCCGCCAAACGCGCCACCGAAATGTACACCCGGATGCATGCGTTTACCGACGCCATTCTGATCAGTCTTCTGGAAACCTATAGCAAACTGGAAAACGCGAATCACTAAAAAATTGATGGTCTCGATACGTGGCGCCTTGTCGCCCATATCGAGACCATCAATGTAATATAAAAAAAGAGCCGTGGAAAACACCCACGGCTCAATCATTTTCGTGAATACTAATCCGCCGAAGCTTGGATGGGTCTCTGCACTGTCACCTCATCCGGCTGAGGCTTTGCTGCGAGTTGGAACCCGGCAAACATAAGAATTGCGGATAGCAATTCACCGACGTATAGATATTCTCCGTAGCCAAGCCGCGTCAAGGTGCTCGCAAAGCCGATGGCAAGGGCACCTGCTGCGATCAACACATTCGCAATCACGCGGTTGGGCATCACGCGCTTGCGCCAGAACAGATACGCCGAATAGATCGCGCCGCCCACAAGTGTAAGCAAGCCGTAGATGTTGAAGAACGGTGTGGTCAACCGAACGGGCGTGCCGAGCGGAAGGATGCCGCGCACGGCGGTCACTTCCTCGCCTCGGTAGGTGGTGTTGATGGTCAACGCGCCTGCGGGAGCAGACTCACCTGACTCGAGGACTTTTGTTCCGTATTGCTGGCTGATGATCTTTTCTGTTGTGAAGACCGCTTCATCCAGCCTCGGCATGGCTTGCAGCATCAAACTGCCCGCATACAAGCTTCCGATTACAAGCAGTACGGTTACTCCATGCACCCACTTCCTGCGAACGAGCAGGTACAGCGTTCCATGCCCGAGCCAGGCGGCGTTCAACGCCGCGCCAAACAGATACCAGGCGAAGAACACCCACTTATTCCATGCCAGCGCGAGATAGGCTTCTGCGAAACTGCCCAAGCCAAACATCGCCAGCCCGATGCCCCAGAACAGGAAATGCGCCTGGCGGCGCACGAGGTATCGTTGCAGGACGCCGCCGATGAAGATCAGCATTATCGCGGTTGAAATGAACGGGAGAATATGATTGATGGACATGGTTTACTCCTGATCTAGAATTTGACGATCCCAAGCAGCACACCCGCGGCAAACAGGATCAGTCCGAGCATGATGATCCCCATGACGATTAATGAGACGGGGATAACTTTTTCGAACCAAAATGAATCCCTCGGCATGTGAGATTTATAGGCGCGGTTTTCCTTGGTCATGATGCCTCCAACGGTCTTGGTTCAATTGTCTCTTTTTTGTATGAAATCGCAACTGAGTTTGTAAAGGTTTTGATTAAATGAGAATAAAGAGACGCTGTTTTTGGCATGACGTCCATCACCTCTTGCATGTATAATCGTCACATGCTCCTCAATCTCCCTCTCATCCTCGAAACCCGCCGCAACCATGCGCTCGAACATGCCACACTTCACCTGCTTGCGCGTAAATATAAAAATCAATCCATGGCGGGGCACTCCAACCCGACGGGATTTTTCCTGCTCGGCGACATCCAAACTGACGATGTGATCGCCTCCGCCAACGAGGCATGGAACCGCCTCAACGCGGGCGAAAGCGGACTCGCCGTCCACGAGGGATGCGGGACGAACCTCGTCGTTACCACGCTTCTTCCCGCCTCCTTTGCCTGGATGCCCCTTCGAGGGGCGCGATCGACCTTTTGGCGCGTAGGGTTGATCCCGTTTGCTTTGGCGTTGGCCGTCTTTGGTTATTTCCTGAGCAGACCGCTCGGTCCGTGGCTTCAGAAATACATCACCACCGAGGCTGATTTGGGAAACATGCAAATCGTGGAGGTCCGTCTGGTCCGCAAAGGCGTGCATCGAATCATCACGAAATAGACCTGCCACTGAGACGTTGAGACACTAAGATTATTAATTTTTTCTCCGCGTCTCTGTGACTCAGCCGCAGAAATCCTAATGCCCAATCTTTATTTCCTCTTCGGCAACGACGAATTCGCCATCTCGCGCAAACTCAAGGATTTCGACTCCGACTTCACCGACCCCACCAGCGCGGACATGAACACTGCGCGCCTCGACGCGCGTGCCATGAACGAAAACGACCTGAATAACGCTGTCAACGCCATGCCGTTTCTTGCGAAGAGACGGCTGGTTCTTCTGGCAAATCCCTCCTCCAAATACAACAACGCGTCTTCGAGAAGGAAATTTCTTGAATTCATCGAGAAAGCGCCGGACACCACGCGGATGGTCATGTATGAGTCCGTGGAGCCGCGCGATGCCGATAAACACTGGCTTGTGAAATGGGCGGAGAAAAACAGCAAACAGATCCAGACCAAGGCCTTTATGCTCCCGCGGCTCAAAGATATGACCGGCTGGATCGTCAACGAGACGAAAAATCAAGGTGGGCAAATCGCGCCGCGCGCGGCGGAGATGCTCAAAGACATGGTCGGCGTGGACACGCGTCAGGCGGGGATGGAAATATCGAAGCTGCTGGCATACGTCAATTGGGCGCGGCAGGTCAGGGTGGAGGATGTGGAGGCGGTGTGCATCGTCACGTCACAGCAATCGGTATTCGATTTCGTGGATGCATTGTCGAACGGCAATGGCAAATCTGCGCAGCATCTATTGCATCGTCTGCTCGAGACAGAGGAGCCGTTTTCGGTGTG
>DATKAU010000276.1:0-4989 GCA_035514655.1 Anaerolineales bacterium | reverse complement strand
TATTTTGGAATGGGCATCATCGAAATCATGATGTGGGCAGCGCGGCTCGCTGGGGCGGGAGAACTTGGGGTCAGGAAGCCCGCCTCCGAATTTCCCGACGATAAGCCGCTCGACTCCAAAATGAAATACGCGCTGCTCCTTGCCGCGTTCATGTTCGTCGGGTCGCTCCCCTGGCTGGCAAAAGGACTCGCACAGCCAAAATACACATCGAGCCCGGATGAATTAAGACAACAAATTGTTGCGAATGGGATGGGTTTGGCGACTCTCGACGATTTTCTTTCCCAGCAGGATTCCATTCTGCTTGAGGGAACAACGCTCTATCCCCGTTTCTTCCTCCGCAACGACGGGATCTTCTCGACGACTCCGTGGCCCGTGTACAAGGTGAGGGAATTTGCGCGAATTGGATTCCTCGTGCTGAACGATTCCGCCAACAGCCTCATTTTTCCCTCGAATAAGCCGCTGGCTTTCCCGCACGGTTCGGACGCTCTCGTTCTCGGCTGCAAACATGAAGATTACATCGAAGCGCGCTGGATTTACTTCTCCGAATCGGACGAGGTCTTCCAAAGCGAATCTTTAACCGAACCCTGCCCTCCCTGATATGCTTCGCCTCTCCACCCGGCTTTTAAACTGGTACAACAAAAATAAACGGACTCTCCCCTGGCGCGGTGCGGTCGATCCCTACGCGGTGTGGGTGTCCGAAATCATGCTCCAGCAGACACGCGTCGAGACAGTGATCCCATATTATGAAAAGTGGCTGAAACGATTCCCGACAATCCGCGCGCTGGCGAAGGCATCGGAGCAGGATGTGCTGAACGCCTGGGAGGGGCTCGGCTATTACAGCCGCGCTAGAAATTTTCATCGCGCCGCGAAGATTGTGGTCGAAAAGCACAACGGAAAACTCCCAAGCGATTTGGATGAGTTGCGAAAACTCCCTGGAATTGGCCGCTACACGGTTGGCGCGCTGGCTTCGATTCTATTTGGTTTGGATGAGCCCGCCCTGGATGGCAACCTGAAGCGCGTCTATGCGCGGCTGTTTGACGTGACTCAGCCCGTCGATTCGACGGAGGGGGAAGCCTTGTTGTGGAAACTCGCCCGCGAAAATCTTCCCAAAGGCAAAGCCGCCGACTTCAACCAGGCATTGATGGACCTGGGCGCGCTGGTCTGCCTGCCGAAAAATCCGCGTTGCTTGATCTGCCCGGTGACAATGGTATGCAAGGCGCGTCAACGTGGCACGCAAGGCTTACGCCCGGTGAAAAAGACGAAAAAGGCGATTCCGCACCGTGTCCATGCCGCGGCGGTGATCATCAGGAGGGGCAGGGTCCTGCTCGCGCTGCGTCCTTCGAATGGGTTGCTCGGCGGGATGTGGGAGTTCCCCAATGCGCGCGTGGATGGGGATCCTGCGCGGGAGCTGACAAAAGCCATTCGATCCGCGTACAACCTCCAGCTTCGCGTGAAGCGGAGCGTCCATCCGCTGGCTATTGTCGAACACACGTATTCGCATTTCAAAGTTGTCACACATGCATATCGATGCGAATTGTCCTCTGCGGGTATTCCGGGTAAAAATTTGAAATGGGTTGCATTAAAGGATCTGAAAAAATACCCCATGGGGCGGATCGATCGCCAACTGGCTGGAAAATCGGCCGCTTGAGATTAACTTGAAGGTGAGTGAAAAGTGATTTAGAATAAGCTACCTTAACTTCGAACAGGAAACCCATGTCATCCAGAAGAGGAATTGACCCCGCAATTACAGGTTCTTTGATCGGCCTGGTTGGTACCATCTGTGTGGCCGTGATTACGATTTATGCAACACGGCAAACACCTCAACAACCCGTGCCATCGTCTACACCGGCAGTGCCCGCAGTGCCCGTCGCTGATTCAACAAGTACAGCGACCAGCCTGCCGTTCGAGACCATCACAACCGAGACGCCCAGTGTGACTCCCACGGTGACGGCGTTCCTCGCGACTGACACACCGATTCCTCCGCCCGCGGCAGGGCAGGATTGGCCGATCAATTGCATCAGCGAAGTGTGGCTGCCATATCCCCCGGTCTCACAGGTCAATGTTGTCAATAATTGCCACATCCAACCGCTGGATAAATTTTATACCACTGGGGGCCGGCTTGGCTTAAGATACGATGGAACGGTGGGAAACACCGAGGTGCATGGGCTCTTCACCGAATTACCGGCAAATGGGAGCGTCCGGCTGAATACCTTCCTCCAGCAGGTGGAAGGTGGTGAGGTCATTGTGGGAATATTTGGGGCGCCGGATTTCAATTCCAATGGTGTGTTTATCGTGGCGCCCACGGGCAACAACGTTCGGAAGCAGGGGATTCTCGTAAAAACCATGCCAGGGCAAAGCCTGTTTGCACAAACGACCGAACCCATTGAAGCGGATCCGCCGATCTATGATTTCCTGTTCGAATTTGACAGCGGAATCGTCCGCATCAAAACGCGAAGCGATCAGATCGATTTTGGATCGGTAAGCGTTCTTTCCCCCGAAAAGTGGCTGTTTATCGGCTACCAGCTTTTTAATGGTTCGAATCAATTGCACGCCGAATTCTACGGCCTGACCGTTACTGCAAGGTAGGCATCAAAAAACACCCCGTTGAAGTTTGACGAGGTGTTTTGATTCTTGCAGACTAAAGGTGGAGCTTATCCCTTGCTCAGGGTAACGAGCACCATCGGCTTGCGTTTGGTCTCCTCGTAGAGGTATGACCTGACCGCGTTGACAATATCCTTTTCGTTGTCATATCCATCCTCAACGATGTTCATAATCCGTTTACGGACTTCGGGAACGAGCGCCTCTGCGTCCTCACTGGAGACGAAGCCGCGCGTGATGATCTCGGGATCGTGCAGCAGCCGGCCGTTTAATTTGTCCACGCTGATGTCGATCAGGAAGATGCCATTGCGGGCAAGCTTGGTCCGTTCACGCATGATGTCGAAATCGACTTCGCCGATCGATTGACCGTCCACAAAAACGTAATCGCCCGGGATGCGTTCCCCGAGTTGCAAGCGCCCGCCGGAGAGGATCACGGTCTGGCCGTTTTCCACGACCATCACATTTTCCTCGGGGATGCCAACCTCCACCGCAAGATGCGCGTGGTGTTTGAGCATGCGCAATTCGCCGTGGATTGGGATGAAATGCTTTGGTTGGACGAGGTTCATCAGGAGTTTCTGCTCCTCCTGTGACGCGTGCCCGGAAACGTGAATCGGAGCGAGGGAATCGTAGATCACGTTTGCGCCCTTGCGAAGCAGGCGGTTGATCGTTTTGCTGATCGGCTCCTCGTTGCCGGGGATCGGGTGAGACGAAAGCACGACCGTATCGCCGGCCTTCAGATCGAACTGGCGGTTCGTCCCGGCTGATAACCGCCCGACGATGGACGAGGGTTCGCCCTGTGAGCCGGTGCACATGATCGTCACCTTGTGATCCTGCATCTTCAATGCCTGATCGATGGGGAGAATCAATTCATCGGCGATGTCGAGATACCCGAGTCTGCGGGCGATCTTGACGTTGTCGATCATGCTCGTCCCTGCCAGCGCCATCTTCCGCCCGTGCCGGGCAGTGGCATCCGCCACCTGCTGGACGCGCGAGATCAACGAGGCGAAGGTGGCAACGATGACGCGCCCCTTTGCCTCCGCGAACACCTGGTCGAACGCGGGACCGATCACTTTTTCGGAGGGAGTCCAGCCTGGGCGTTCGGCATTGGTCGAATCGGAAAGCAGCAGGTCCACGCCGCGCTGCGAGAACTCGGCGAGTTTTGCAAAGTCGGTGGGCCAGCCGTCCACGGGGGTATGATCGAATTTGAAATCGCTCATATGCACCACGAGCCCCGCGGGAGTTGTGATCCCCAGCCCGACTGCGTCGGGGATCGAATGACAGACGTGGAAGAATTCCACCTTGAACGGACCAAGTTCAATAGAGCCGCCTGCCTCCACTTCGATTAATTCTGCCTCGTGCAAGCCGTTGTTCCGTAAAAGCTTGCCCTCAATCAGCCCGAGGGTTAGCGAAGTGGCATACACAGGCACGGGAATATCTTTAAGCAGATGGTGGATCGCACCGATGTGGTCCTCGTGGCCGTGCGTGATCACGATGGCGATCACCTTGTCGGCTCTTTTGCGTAAATACTCATAATCGGGGATGATGTAATCGATCCCGAGCATGTCGTTGGAGGGAAACATAATCCCCGCGTCCACCACCAGAATTTGGTTTTGGAATTCGTACGCGGTCATATTCTTCCCCACTTCCCCGAGACCACCCAGGGGAATGATTTTCAATTTTCCTTGCTTACTCATACAATTTAGTTTATATCCTTAGGTTGTTAAATTTTTTTATCCGCCTTTGGCGGTTATGGGCTTAAGAAATAAGCCCCCGCTGACTTGCTCGCGAGGGATGGGTAAATCACATGCGATTGCTACAAACAAACGACGCAGGGCGCCGTAAAAAGTCAACTTCAGTGATGAGAAGTATAGCAGGGCAGGGGGGATTTGTCAAAGAAATCCGCGTTAACGTATCGTTATAGGAGAAAACCCAACCCGCATCGTCGCAGCCGGTCATTGATCCCATATCCCGAGTGTTTCCTTCCCGCAACTCTTTAATCGGGCATGTACAGGCCGCCGGAGGCTTCCATCCAGTCCGCGACCCGCTCCACTACGGCTGGAATATTGTTGTCTGAAACATCCAGCATCAGGCTCGGCAGCGTGGATTTGGCGATCAGAGCACGCATCAATTCCTGCTCGCGGATAAATGGGGCGAGATCATCATATTGTGACGGATTGCCCGACACTTTCAATCTTTCGGCGCGCGCCGCTTCGAAGCTCTCCGGTGAGCGCGTGCAGAAGACGATGCGGAAGTTCAAAGGCAGGAGTCGTTCCTCGAGCCAGTGGAAATCGTACTCTTTGCGATGTACCTGCTTCTGGTACGCTTGTGTGGAAATATGGAATCGATCCACGATCCATGAATAGTATTTTTGCAGTTCGAACATCCTTGCCC
>DATKAU010000275.1:0-6060 GCA_035514655.1 Anaerolineales bacterium | reverse complement strand
ACAGGAGGAAGTCGGAACCGGCTTTGAGATTAGATCGCTCCAGGATGGGGGCAACCAGGTCGATGGTGGTGCGCGGCGGCGAGGTTGATTCGAGGATCACCAGATTCCCTGTTCGAAGGTGCGGCACAATCGCTTCTGCGGCTGTGGTCACCGCACGCATATCGGCAAGTTTGTATTTCTGCCCGTTGTATTCCCCAAACGTGCCTTCCTGAAACGGCGTGGGCACTGCGATTATGAAGGCGTCCGCTTCAACAGGTTTGTCGGATATGGTCAGGTTGCCGTTTTGGATCGCCTTTTCAACAACCTCACGCAACCCCGGTTCGTGGATGTGGATCTCTCCCCGGCTCAGAGTCTCGATCACATGCGGGTTTACGTCCACCCCGTGGACTTTCAACCCGTGCGTGGCAAACATTGATGCGGTGGGCAGGCCGATGTAGCCCAGCCCGATAACACAGATCTTCTTGAATGTCACAAATACTCCTTGGTTTCACAGCCCCGGTTTGGAAAACAGGTTCGCAATTTTGGGCGGCTGAGGCTGGAATAAACTTCTCCGGCAATTATACAGCGTGCTTCGGAACCATCCCGGCAACTTTGCCGTACAATCTCCCTAAGTAAATTGGTCTGATCAAATACTCTTGTTGTATAATGAACTGGAGGAGTAATGGATATTCTGCTCAACCCCAACGTTGCCTTTCTCTTTTTGCTCGGCGGGTTTTTGCTGGGAATGCTGGCCCTGGCAACCCCCGGAACCGGGTTTTTTGAAATTAGCGCCATTTTTTGCATCGCACTGGCAGGCTATGCGGTGTACAATCTGTCGATAAATTTGTGGGCGTTGATTTTACTTGTGCTGAGTCTGTTCTTTTTCATTTATGCCATCCAGAAGCCAAAACGCGAGTTATATCTCGGTGTATCCATTTTCCTGCTTGTGATCGGATCGGTCTTCCTGTTCCCGCGCGAAGGAGGATTCGGGATTGCCGTCAGCCCAATTGTTGCGATCGTTGCCTCCACATTGGTGGCGGGATTTTTATGGATTGCTGCACGCAAATCCATCGAAGCCATCTACTCCAGACCTGCACATGATCTGAATACCTTGATCGGTCAGGTTGGCGAGGCGCGTACCGACATTCATGATGAAGGGAGTGCGCAGGTCGGCATGGAGTTGTGGTCTGCCCGGAGTGAGGATCCAATACTCATGGGGACTCCTGTCCGGGTCGTCCGCCGGGAAGGGTTTTATATAATTGTCGAGAAGGCAAACAAGTCTAATTAAATAAGGAGACAATCATGGAAGGTATAGGAATTGCTACATGTTTGATAGGCGTATTAGTGGTCGTTGTCTTTGTATTTCTGGCAAATGCCATCCGAATCGTGCCGGAATATCAGCGCCTCGTAGTGTTTCGCCTGGGTCGTGCGCTGGCGCCTGAAAAAAGACTGTTTGGCGGGTCGGGACCCGGCCTTGTGTTGCTAATTCCAGGTATTGACCGCGCCGTCAAAGCAGATCTGCGTGAACAGGTGCGCGAAGTCCCGCAGCAGACATCGATCACCAAGGATAACGCACCGATCTCGATTGACTTCCTGTGGTATTTCAAGGTTATGGAGCCGAGCCAGTCCGTGTTGCAGGTGACCAACTTTGAACAGGCGGCTGCAGGCATTGCCGCTACGACCCTGCGCGCGGTGATTGGTGGTATCCCATTGGATGATGTGCTCTCGCAACGCGAACATATCAACACCATGCTGCGTACCCGCCTCGATGAAGTGACCGAGCGTTGGGGTGTGAAGGTGACCAATGTGGAAATCCGCGAGATCGTCCCGCCGCGCGATGTGCAGGATGCGATGAACCGCCAGATGACGGCAGAGCGTGTCCGTCGCGCGCTGGTAACCGAGTCTATGGGCGATCAGGAAGCCGCGAAGAACCGGGCTGAAGGCACGAAGCAAGCCGCCATTTTACAAGCCCAGGGCGAACGCGAATCAAACATCCTGCGTGCGGAAGGTGAAAAGCAGGCACAGGCTTTGCGTGCAGAAGGATTTGCTGTGGCACTGGAGAGCATCTTCGCCGCCGCCGCGAAAGTGGATCAAAAGACGATGACGCTTCAATACTTTGAAACGCTCAAGTCCATCGGTACAAGCCCGTCCACGAAATACATCTTCCCGATGGAGTTCACGAGCATGTTGGATAACTTTTTGAGCAAGGACGCGAAAAAATAGCCAAAATATGTTGGCTTCAAGCAGGCGATGACACTGTCATCGCCTGCTTTTTTGTTGATACAATTCCTTTCCATGGAAATTTTGCCCGCCTCCATCCTCGATCTCTCCGCCCTCCGCAGGCTGGAGCACGCTTGCTTTAAACAGGATGCCTGGTCATTATTCGATCTGATCGCGGTGCTTTCGTGGATGGATGTGATCCGCTTGAGGGCTGTGGAGGGCGGCGGCATGATCGGATTCGTCGCCGGGGAGACGCGTACTTCGCAGGGCACGGCCTGGATCGCCACCCTGGCGGTGGATCCACGCTATCAGCGGCACGGGATAGGGAGGGCGCTATTACGGGCGTGCGAGGCCAGGATGAAGCTGCCGCTGGTGAAGTTGACGGTGCGCGTCTCAAATCACGGGGCAGTCACATTGTACGAGAAGGAGGGCTATCGCACGGTGGACATCTGGAAGCGATATTACCGCGACGGGGAGGACGGTCTGGTGATGGAGAAATCCCTGTGAATGAAAATCGCAAACGAATTCCGGAATTTGAAAACATCCGCACAATTTTCATTCTGTTGTTGTTAATCCATCATTCGGGTACATACGCTTTTCCCGATTTTTGGAGTGTCAATTGCAGGGCTGCCCCTTTTATTGAGGCATTTTTATTGAGAAGTTTCTTTCTGATCCCAGACTACTTCATGGAGGTGTCGCCTCAAAATTCGGGCGGGAATATGCTTGGATTCTTCCTCTCTTGGCTGGTTCCAGCCTCGGTGCTGGTAATCGCGATCTGCTATTATCGACAGCGCAGCTACGACTCCCCGATCGAGGCAGTGATGCGGAAATTGGTCCATTGACTTGCTGGTTTAAGTATAAAATTACGACACTCTCATTCCCATGACCAACTCGATATCCCCTCCCGTTTGGGTGGACACGAATCAATCGCTGCGCAGGATGTTGTCTGATATGACAACCCATCCGCGCCTTGCCGTGGATACCGAGTCGAACAGCCTGCATGCATACCGCGAACGGGTCTGTCTGATCCAATTTTCCACACCTCGGTCTGATTACGTTGTGGATCCCCTCGCGCTTACCGATTTGAGTTCGCTTGCGCCGATCTTTAAAAATTCGCAAATCGAGAAAATCTTCCACGCGGCGGAATATGATCTGATCTGTCTGCGACGCGATTTCGGATTTGAGTTTGTCAATATTTTCGACACGATGCATGCGGCGCGCATTCTCGGATATTCCTTCGTGGGGTTGGACAATCTGCTCGCGGAAAAACTGCAGGTGAAGGTGGACAAACGCCACCAGAAAGCAGATTGGGGCGCGAGACCCCTTACGCCAGCCCAGATTGATTATGCGCGCCATGACACACATTATCTGTTTGCCCTGCGCGATCTGCTGGAAGCCGAATTGCGCGAAAGGGGCCGCTTCGAGCTGGCATTGGAGGATTTCGCCCGATCATGCCGGCTGGAGGAATCAAAGGAAAAACTCAATGGCTCCACATGGAGGCGCTTCAGCGGGCGCAAGGATGTCAGTCTGCGCGAGCTGACCATCCTCGCCGAGCTTTGTCAGAGGCGCGATCTGATCGCCGAACGGCTTGATCGCCCTCCGTTCAAGGTCATCGACGATAATCTGCTCCTCGCGATTGCACGCAATTCCCCGGAGAAAGACGTAGACCTGGCAGTTCTCGGTTTGAGTCCGCGGCAGATCCGCTTGTGGGGCGGAGAGATCCTCGCGGCGTTTAAGCGCGGGACGCAAGCTCCACTGTTAAACCGGGATCAACCCAAACGTCCGAGCGACGCGGTGCTCAAGCGGTTGGATAAGCTCAAGAATTGGAGAAAGAAGCTCGCGCAGGAAATGAAGGTTGAGTCGGATGTCATCCTGCCGAAGACCTACCTGAACATGTTTGCCGAGACCCCCCCGAAATCGCTGGTCGATCTGGAAGCCATTATGGCTGATTCCCCCTGGCGCGCGAAAACGTACGGCACTGAAATCCTGACTTTGCTCGGAGGTTGAATGAAGATCCATTTCCATGGCGCGGCGCACACGGTGACGGGGAGTCAGCATCTGATCGAGGTCAACGGGCATCGCCTCCTGCTCGACTGCGGCTTGTTTCAGGGACGAAGGGAGGAGGCCTATTCCCGAAATTTGAACTTCGTTCACGACCCGCGCCTTGTGGACGCGTTGATCCTCTCTCACGCGCACATCGATCATTGCGGCAACATCCCCAATTTTGTGAAAAAGGGATTTGAAGGACCGATCTACGCCACGCGTGCCACGGCAGATCTTGCCGCGATCATGATGATGGACTCGGGACGCATCCAGGAATCCGACGCCGAATTTGTGAATAGAAAGAAATTGAAGCGCGGAGAGCCGCTTATTTCGCCGTTGTATACTGAAGCCGATGCACAACGAGCTGCCGATCAATTTCGTGGCGTGGATTATGATCAAATCTTTGAGCCGGTTCCCGGCGTGACGGCGCGGTTTGTGGAGGCAGGTCACATTCTCGGAGCGGCGGCGGTCTCGCTGGAGATTCAAGAGGCGGGGAGAACGATCCGATTCTGGTTTTCAGGTGACATAGGCAGGTATAACCTTCCCCTGCTTCGTGACCCGGTCCTGCCTGACCCGGTGGATTATCTTCTTATGGAATCGACGTACGGTGACAAGAAGCACAATGATCCGTCAGCTACCTACGAGGAGTTTCGCGCTGTGGTCCGGCGGACGATCAAGCGCCGTGGAAAATTGATCATCCCGGCGTTTGCCGTGGGGCGTACACAGGAACTGGTCTATCACCTGAATACGATGATGCATAACGGCGATGTGCCGCGCGTGCCGGTTTTTGTAGACAGCCCGTTGGCGGTCAACGCGTCCAATGTGTTCAAACGCCACCCGGAAATTTTTGATGCCGAAACACGCCGGTTCGTCGAGGAGGCACGTCACCCGGCGCTCGATTTCAAAATGCTCAAGTACGTGCAGTCGGTGGAAGAATCGAAAGCGCTGAACGAACGAAAGGACCCGATGATCATCATCTCCGCCTCGGGCATGGCAGAGAATGGGCGGATTTTGCATCACCTGCGGAATAACATCGAGAACCCGAATAATACGGTCTGCATTGTCTCGTGGCAGGCTCCATACACGCTTGGGCGGCGGCTAGCCGACCGGGAGAAGCAGGTGAAGATATTTGGCGAACCGTACACGGTCAATGCGGAAGTGGCGACCATCGGCGGGTTATCCGGTCATGCCGGGCAGGACCTGTTATTGGAGTATGCAATGACCGTGAGACAAACCGTAAAAAAAATTTGGCTGGTACACGCCGAGGAGAGATCTGCCCTGCCGTTCATGGATTTGCTGGCTTCCCAAAAAATGGACGAGGTGTACTATCCCGACCTGCATGACAGCGACGAGATATAACCTCACCCCTCGCAACGTTGTCAACGTCAGTTATAATCCCGCCCTCCATCACATCACGTGACACTTCGCACCCTTCGACAAGCTCAGGGCAAGCCTGACACGTGACACTTCCCGGGAAGGTGCCAGAGTGGTTGAATGGGACGGTCTCGAAAACCGTTGTGGGTCTTGTATCCACCGAGGGTTCGAATCCCTCCCTTCCCGCCAAAGACAGCGCGCTCGAAAGAGCGCGTTTTTATTTTCTCGAGATTTCATACGAACAATCTATAAGTGACTTTTGATAGATGGACTGGGGGTAAAGAATGAATATATTGGATTCGACGATACGTCGACCTGTCATTTTGGCTGTCTTTATTTTGTACCAATTGGAGTTGGAAAGGAGAAAAAGATGAGGACTCAAAATCAAGTTCAGGCTAACGTTCCCAATCCTGAAAAATTTGCCTTGAACAAACGCTTCGAATC
>DATKAU010000274.1:0-9010 GCA_035514655.1 Anaerolineales bacterium | reverse complement strand
TCACGATCTTTCTCTACGCGACCTATACACAGAACATCTACGCGATCATCGGCTTTTTCCTGGTTGCGTTTGTGATCCTGATCACGCTGTATGAATACTGGCGCGGCGCGCTGGCACGGCACAGGACTCAGGATGAGAATTTCTTTACCGCGATTTGGAACCTCACTGCACGCGACCGGCGGCGCTACGGCGGGTATCTGATCCACCTGAGCATCTCATTGATGGCGATCGGCATCCTCGGCATCGAGTTGTTCCAGATGGAAACGCAGGGCACGCTCGAATTAAATCAATCGACCAGTATCAGCGGATACGATGTGGTGTATGAGGATATCGCCCGGTTTACCGGTCCGGATGGACGTGAAGTGACGCGCGCTGTGGTTGGCGTGTATCAGGATGGTGAATTCCTCGGCACCCTGCACCCGCGCATCGATTATTACTTCGACGCCCAGCAATCCATGACCATCCCCGGGCAGAGATCCACGATGAAGGACGATTTGTACATCCTGCTCGTAAATTGGGAACCGGCATCCGCCACCGGCGCAACGTTCAAGATCTACGTCAACCCACTGGTCAACTGGCTGTGGGTGGGAAGCCTGGTCTTCCTGGTCGGCATCGTCATCGCGGCGTGGCCCGATAAAGATCCCGAACGGGTAGCCGTTCGCGCAAGCAGACGCGTGAGGCAGGCGAGCGCCGCGGATTGAATGTACAAGGAAACACGTACACAGGTCATATGCAAAAACAATCGTTACAGATCACGAAATACGCAATACTATTCATGGCATTCGCGACGATTCTCTTCGCTGTGGCTATCGCCTCCGCCCAGGGACCCACTCCCACCGATGATGAGGTGAACCAGATCGCCAAGAAGCTGTATTGCCCTGTATGTGAAAACGTTCCACTGGATGTATGCCCCACCGAGGCATGCCGCCAATGGCGCGATCAGATCCGCGAGATGCTGATCGAAGGCAAGACTGAAGAGGAAATCATTGATTATTTCGCCGTCACGTACGGCGAACGCGCTGCCGGAGACCCGAGGAACAAACTGGAGGCGTATCTGATCCCTGTGGTGTTGATTATCCTCGGCACGCTCCTGCTCCTCAGCGCCTTGAGGATGTGGAGAAAGCCCCTCGCAGCCGAACCAACTTCCCAAAAAGATGGTGCGAAGCCGGTCCAGCAGGACGAGTACATCGCACGCCTTGAAGAAGAATTGAAGAAGAGAAAATAAATTACTTACCTTCCATCGATTCATGATGGTGGGCGAAGCGGAGACTCCATGACCGAAACAACACCCCCGCGCCGCGGCGTCCCTCTGTGGGTACAAATCATCATATGGCTGTTTTTGGCGGGCTTGCTCGCCACTGTTGCACTCGGGCTCAGCCGCCGCCAGCAAGGGACTGTACAGCCCGGGCAGGTGATCGATAATTTCAATCTGACCTTATATAGTGGTTACGAACTGGATGGAAAAAACGAGATCGACCTTGCGGATCTGCGGGGCAAGGTTGTGGTGATCAACTTCTGGGCGTCGTGGTGCAAGCCGTGCGAACAGGAAGCCACCGAATTACAACAGGTGTGGACGGAATACGAACCGACCGGGGATGTGGTGTTCCTCGGGGTTGATTACGTGGATACGGAAACCGACGCGCGCGTATACCTGAAAAAATTCGGCATCACGTTCGCCAACGGACCCGATCTCGCAACGCGCATCTCACAGTATTTCCGCATCAAGGGCGTGCCTGAAACCTACTTCATTGATCGTGAAGGTGTCCTGCGATATGTGCAGGTGGGACCGTTCGTGAACGCGGATCAAATTCGGGCGCAGATCGAGCCATTATTAAAATAGAGGGATCATGGATATTGCCGCATTCTTCCTCACCTTTGGACTGCTCTTCCTCGTGGGCATGTACTTGTACATGCCCTTCCTGCGCGGGTACGGCAGTCGTGTGACGCACGAGGAGCATGAACTCTCCTCCCTGATGGCAGAACGCGATCGCGTGCTCAGCTCTCTGCAGGAACTCGATTTCGATTTCAATCTGGGCAAGATCCCCGAAGAGGATTACCCGGCGCAGCGCACCACCCTTCTGCAAAGAGGTGCGGACGTGCTGCGAAAGATCGACAGCCTCACCGAAAAATACGGGCTCAAACAGGATGGTATGAAATCCGCGAAAAAATCGGATGCAAAAGGCAAACTCACCGACGAGGATCTGGAATCGATGATCGCCGCCAGGCGTAAACCGCGCAAGGGCAGTTTCGACGGGTTCTGCCCGAAATGCGGCAAGCCGGTGATGGCAACAGACAGGTTCTGCCCTTCGTGCGGGAAGGCTTTGAAATAAGCTAAAGCCGCCGTCCCCGGCGGCAGGCATATTACAGAAAAGACTCAATGAAACTTCGTTACCTCATCCTTATCATCGCACTTGCATTTCTGCTCACGGCATGCAACATGACGCTCGCCGAGGATATCACGCCACCTCCGAATTACATCGCGCCGACCCCCGTGCCCACGCTGGTTCTATTCCCCGCCCAGCCCCCGAACCTCGCAAACGGCGCGGCGATTTACGCCGAAAAATGCGCGGCATGTCACGGCACCACAGGCCTGGGCGACGGAGAACAGGGCATTCAACTCAGCGTAACCGTGCGCGCGTTCGGGCTGGCGGAAATTGCGCGCCCGGCATCGCCTGCGCAGTATTACACAATGGTCACGCGCGGCAACATCGAACGATTCATGCCGCCATTCAACAGCCTCACCGATCAGGAACGCTGGGACGTCACCGGTTACGTGCTGACCCTGCATACCCCGCCCGATCAAATCGAACGCGGAAAACAACTCTTCGAGGAGAACTGTGCGGACTGTCCCACCGATTACTTTGAAGACCAACAGGTTATGTCCGGGTTGACCGCGGTGGGACTGGCGCGCCTCGCGAATCAGGGCAACGATCAAATCCCTGCATTCGGATCGAATTTCAGCGACGACGAACTGTGGGATGTGGCGGCGTACCTGCGGACTCTTTCGTTCGACGCTTCGCCTCAGACCCCGCCCGAGGTTGTCTCTGCCAACCCGACTCCCGCAGCAGCGATTACCGCACCGATCGGCACGAGTCAAGCTTCGGCTGAGAGTGAAGCGACCGTTATCCCCGAGCCGGGATTCGGAACCATAACCGGCACGGTTGAAAACAAAACGGGCGCGAGTCTGCCGTCGGCGCTCGACGTTACCTTGCGCGGCTTCGATCACGATGTCAACGATCCCAGCGTGGGACCTGTGGAAGTGCTTTCGCTCGAAGCAGGCGTCAACACGGATGGTACCTACGTGTTCGAGAATGTCGAAATCCCCGCCAATCGGATATTTGTCACGGAAGTGACGACGGATGACATTACCCTGCAATCCGGCTTCGCGATTGTGGAGGAGGGGATGCAGTCGCTGAACATGCCTGTGCTCACACTGTACACGATCACAGAAGACACGTCTGCGCTGGTGATGGATGAAGTGCAAATCATCCTGGAATACGGGGCGGATTCGATTGCAGTATACGGGTTGTATTCGTTCCGTAACCCGGGCGATGAAATCGTCGTCGTTCCACAAACGGATACAGGTGAGATTCCATTCATCAAATTCCCCGTGGGTGCGTTCGGGACCGGCTTTGAACCCACACAGGACAGCGAAAACTTCACAGCCACCGATAACGGGTTCGCGATTCCACCCAGCGAAAACCCCTATCAATTGATCGCCTTCTCGTCGGTTGCCAGGAGCGATGAACTTGATTTTTCGCAGTCGTTCGCATTGCCCGTTTCTACGATTACCTTCTTTTTGCCTGTGGGAGTTGAGATTCAGAACTCACAACTTGCCGACCTCGGCGCGCAGACCATTCAGAATTTCACGTATCAGGTATACCAATCACAGCCCGTCGACGCGGGAGGCTCGCTCGATCTTGTCGTTTCCGGCGCACCGCAGGACTCAGAGACTGCCTCAGGGACTGCCGCTCGCCCGAATAACGGATTGCTCCTCGGCGCGGTCGGTGTCGGGATTGCCCTGATCGTTGCAGGGCTGTGGATGTACCGCCAGGATAAGACAAAAGAAGTCGAGGACGCGCCCGAGGATGAGTTTGATTCGGCGGAGGACGTCATGGACGCCATCATCGCCCTCGATGATCTGCACGGCAAGAAGAAGATTTCAGAGATGGCATATAAAAAGAAACGCGCGAAATTGAAAGATATTTTGAAGGGAATGTTGTAAACAAGTAGGGGCAGGGTCTCCCTGCCCAAATAGGGCGAGACGCTTCGCGGCCTCGCCCCTACACATCAAACCATGATCACCGTAAAAAAACTCGTCAAACGATTTGGGCTGAAGGCGGTTCTGCGCGGGGTGGACTTTGATGTACAGCCCGGAGAATTCGTCGCGCTGCTCGGTCCGAACGGCGCGGGGAAGACAACCTTTCTACGCATCCTCGCTTCATTGTCGCGTCCATCACTGGGAGAGGTGAGTATCGCAGGGTACAAACTTCCGGGTGAAGCCGCGCAGGTGCGGGCAAGGCTTGGGGTCGTTTCGCATCTTCCATTGTTGTACGGCGATCTCACCGCCGAGGAAAACCTGCGGTTCTATGCGCGCATGTATGGAATTCTGGATTACGAAACGCGCATTACCGAAGTTCTCGATATGGTCGGGCTCGCGCCGCGGCGCCGCGATCTCGTCCGCACCTATTCGCGCGGTATGCAGCAACGGCTTGCCATCGGGCGCGCCGTGCTCCACGACCCCGATGTGATGTTGTTTGACGAGCCGTACACCGGTCTGGATCAGGATGCATCTTCCATGCTCGATGACGTGCTGAAAACCGTCGCCGCGCAGGGACGCACGGTGGTGATGACTTCGCACGATCTCGCCCGTGCCGAGGAACTCGCCACACGGTTCGACATCCTGTCGCGCGGGGTGATCGCGGCTTCGGCAACAAGCAGGCAGTTGAAACGAAGCAATTTGCTCACGTTTTATAAACAGGCGTTGGCGGGTTGAGATGACAATCAAAACATCCATAACCAACCGGGTGTCAAAAACTGCTGAACGCAGTCAATCTTCGGGTAATTTCTTCAGGGCGGTGTTTGCCGTGTTCTGGAAGGACGTACAGGCTGAATATCGATCGCGCGAACTTTTCTCTGCGATGCTGGTGTTTTCCCTGCTCATCATAATCATTTTCAACTTTGCCCTCGAACTCGACATTAAAACACGCCAGTCCGTCACGGCCGGCGTGCTCTGGGCAACCTTCGCCTTTGCCGGCACGCTGGGACTGAACCGTTCGATGGCAATCGAGAAGGATCGTGGCTGTCTCGATGGGCTCCTGCTCGCTCCCGTCGATCGGTCCGCCATTTATTTCGGGAAGGTGCTCAGCAACCTGGCATTCATGCTCATCGTCGAGGCGATTGTCCTGCCAATCTACAGCGTCCTCTATAATGTAAACCTTTTTCAGTCCGGTTTATTATTCGTGATTTTACTGGGCTCGATCGGCTATACGGCTGTCGGCACCCTTCTCGCCACAATGTCCATTCAAACCCGAACCCGTGATATTCTCCTCCCCATTCTCTTATTCCCTGTGGTCATCCCGGTATTACTTGCAGCGGTCAAGGCCAGCGGCGGGTTTCTTGAGGGAGAGAGCTTTTCTGATCTTTCCTCCTCCATCAACCTGCTCATCGGCTACGATATTATTTTCATCGCAACTTCATTCATGGTATTCGACAGTATTGTGGAAGAATAATCCCTGCTCGAGCCGCCGTCCTCGGCGGCGTCATTGAAACAATCTGATCAAGGAGCTTCTATGAAATCAAAACCTCTCGCACTCAAAATACTCGATGCCGTCGCAGTGATCCTGCTCCTCGTAGCGGCGTATCTCGCCATCTTCGTGGCACCCACCGAACGCGTGATGGGCGACGTGCAGCGCGTGTTTTACTTCCACGTCGGCACGGCATGGGTGGCGCTGATCGGCTTTGTGTTCACAGCATGTCTGAGCGTGATTTACCTCGTTACCAGGAACTTGAAATGGGATCGCATCCAGGTGGCGGCGGTGGAGGTGAGCGTGGTGTTCTTCCTGATCACGATCATCCTCGGCTCGATCTGGGCGCGCCCCGCCTGGAACACCTGGTGGACGTGGGACCCGCGCCTGACCACAGCAGCGATCACCGAGTTGATCTACATCGCCTATTTCATGCTGCGCCAGGGCATCGACGACCCCGACAGGCGCGCGCGCTTCGGCGCGGTGTACGCGCTGATCGGTGGTTTGAGCGCGCCGATCACGTTCTTTGCGATCCGGCTTTTCCGTACGATCCACCCGGTGGTCATCGCCGGGACAAATGCCGAAGCCGAAGGCACCTTCAGCATGACAGCTGACATGCGAAGTGCATTCTTCTTCGCGCTGTTCGCCTTCACCGTCATCTTCATTGATCTGTTCTGGAACCGCATCCGCCTCGGCGAGACGCAGGATATCGTGGAACAGTTGAAGTTGAAAGTGACGATGTAATTTTCACCTTCGTCCGCGTCGGGTCGAGGATCCGATGCGGGAAGATACCATGGGAGCCATCATGTTCTTTCAGGAAGCAACGCCCGACACCTCCGGCTACATGATCGCCGGGTACGTCATCACCTTCGTGGTCCTCGGATTGTACGTAGTGAGCATGATTCTGCGCAACCGCAACTACCAGCAGGACATGTCCATGCTCGAGGAGATGGAGAAGGAATCTGCGAAGGTTCAGGTAAACCCGGTCAGCAAGCCGGCGAAAAAGAAGGCAAAACCCAGTCCGAAAAAGGGCAGGAAATAGTTACAAATTGACCGCCCAATTAAAAGGGAGTCCGCTATAATGATGACGGACTTTATCAATGAGACGGGACAACGGGATTCGGATTGGGTGGCGGACGCGGCTCGTGGTGCTGAGCCTGCTACTGGTCGTCGCGGGAAGCGGATTCGCATCCTCCTCCCGAGGAGTTGGCGCGCCGCTCAACGATCCGACCGGTCCCGACAGGTATTCGGTCACCACGATCGAGTACACAAAATATTTCTGGTGGATGGTAACGTGGGGGAAGAACGATCTCGTCTGCGAGTTTGAAACCGATCACGAGGGATTGCCCACACCGTGGGACATTTTTAACGATTGCGGCGAGGATATTTACGACGATTGGGTTTCCCAAAGACCTTGCAGGGAACATGATATTAATTTGTGCCAGGGGTTTTATCTCGTGCAGGTGGACAGCCAGCCTGCCACAAGAGAAATCTCAACCATTTTGCCCCCGCCAACTGTCCAGGTAATACTCGAGAACTGCAGTCCTGTGTACACCTCGTCCACATCCATTTGTGAGTTCGAGCCGGTGATGGTGTTAACCGGAATCGAGCCGCTGCCCGATCACCGCATCATCCGCATCGAAGGGACATATGAAGGACAGTCTTTCGCGTGCGATGCCATATGCAGATTGCAACTGCCGATTACCGCTGAAACCGGCGCGATCCTGCAGTTCTGGGCGATCTCCAGTTACGGCGACACAAGTGAATTGTTCAGCGCCCTCTTCCGCGTGGCAGTGGCAGACGGAGGAGATCCCGATAAAACGTATTGGTATGTGGATGTGCTGAGCAGTCAATGGGCGGGCGTGCCTGTAGCAAGCTGCGTGGAGGCCTGGGGGGCCCTCCCGCCCATCGGTGGACCGCCTCGCTGGTTGAGCACGCCCACACAAAGTGAAACACTCGGCACCGATGTGCCATACAACTATCTTACCGCAAACTTGATCCGCGGAGGAATGGTGAATGTGAGCGCCTGCCTCGACGGGGGCTTGCTTGCAGATGGCACGGCTTCCACCTGCGGCATGGAACAATCGCGCGACGCGGTCACCAGCTGGCAGAACCAGTTCGATTCCATCATCCTGAACATCGGCAGAGATACCGGGGTCCCCGCTCATTTATTGAAAAACCTGTTCGCCAAGGAAAGCCAGTTCTGGCCCGGCATAAGCACGAAGAGCGATATAGGGCTGGGTCAACTCACCTTACAGGGTGCGGACACAACCTTGTTGTGGAATCCTCCGTTCTTCAAACAATTCTGCCCGCTGGTGATGGATTCCAACGAATGCGCCAAAGGGTACCTCGGTCTGGAAACGGAACAGCAGGAATATGTGCGCCTTGCATTGATCAATGAGGTGAATGCCACATGTGAGAACTGCCCGCTGGGGATCGATCTCAACCGCGCCAACTTCAGCATCGGCGTGTTCGCTCATACACTGCTTGCCAACTGCGAACAGGCCGGACAATTGGTGGAGAATATCACAGGCGGGAGTGCGGGTAATTCCGCTTCCTATGAGGATTTATGGAAGTTCACCCTCGTCAATTACAACGCGGGTCCCGGATGCCTGGGGGATGCGCTCGATATCACATTCGCACAAAGCCTGCCGTTGACGTGGCAAAACGTTTCAGAGCAGCTATCGCCAGGATGCGCGGCTGCGGTCAGGTACGTCGAAGAGATCAGCGAATAATCAAGCGGAGGCAGAGCCCTCCGCTTTTCTTTTCTGTGCTAAACTAAAAGCACCTCACCCCTTCCCCTCTCGCATCGGCTCGCTTGGCGCATCGCCTGCAAAGAGAGAGGTGTTGTTGGAGCAGCCCATGCTTTCCCTCATCGAAAAAATCATCTTTGCCGTTTTCATCATCCTTTCGGTCACGCTCACCGTGCGCGGTGCGCGGCGGATCATTCAACAGATCGCCAGCGGGCAGGGCAAAATTGACTGGTCGCTCGCCCCAAAACGGATCGGCGCCCTGATCGCCAAATATTTATTCTTCACTCCTGTCTTTCGATTCAGGCTCATTCCAAGCATTCTGCACGCATTCATCGGGTGGGGATTTTTCGTTTACCTGTTGGTCAACCTCAATGAGATGATCCTCGCCTATACCGGTTTCCATCTGCTCCACAACAGCGGATTCTTCGGAGATGTGTACCGCACGCTTGCGGAATTCATATCCTTCGGTTTGATGATCGGCATGATCGGTATGTCGATTCGGAGGTACAT
>DATKAU010000273.1:0-4874 GCA_035514655.1 Anaerolineales bacterium | reverse complement strand
GATAAACGCACCTGCCCGATTTCCCAGCCTTTGTCTTTTAATAGCTTTGGTCGGCGTTCCAGATAGGCGCGCTCTTCCGTACCGACAGGGGAGAGGTTCTCGCGCTTCGAATCGATGTTGTATTTCTCGAAGCGCCCCTCTTCAATCAACACCATACACTTGCCGCAGGTGGCATTCTCGGCGCAGATGGACTCGATCTCCACGCCCAGCTCGCGCGCGGCGGAACGGACCGATGTCCCTTCATCGATCTGTCCGCGCCTGCCTGACGGCTGAAGGATGATGGTGTGTTTTTTCATGGTGGAAGCGTAGGGGCGGCGTCCTGCCGCCCCTACGCAGGATTCCTCTCCCGGCGCGGGATCTCTATTTTGGCGAACTCCGCCTCGAGCGTGGAAAGAAGCGCCTCCGCAACCTCTTCGGGCGAGCCGTCGCGTTCGATCCATTCGCCGCGTTTGTATTCCCTTGCATAATCCGCTGTGGATGTGGCGCCGACCGCCATTGCGTAGGCGTCGATCTTATCTTGAATTTTTTGCGAGAGTTGTTTCTTAATCGTACGCCCGTCGCCTTCAACAGTAATCGATTGAGGAATGTGTTTCCAGTATATGATGCGGTATTTAGCCATGGTCACCTTTGGGTCACTGCGAGCCATCCTGAGCGGAGCCGCCGTTGGTTGGCGGTGTAGTCGAAGGATGAGCGAAGCAGTCTCTTGTAAGCAGAAGGAGCCTGCTTCGTCGTGGCGCTTCGCGCCAATCCTCGCAATGACAAATAAATTATATATAATTTACGAATTCGGATTGTACGGGAGGATGGGCGGAAGGTCAATGGCGCGATATGCTAGAATCGAAGCAGGTTCGTTACAATGATCTGCCCAAACTGCCAGACCGCGAATCCCGACGCTGCAAAATTCTGCATGAACTGCGGAAGTCGTTTGGATCCTGAAGCCTCCGGGGGAAAATCGCAATTTAACCTGAGCCGGTATCTTCCACAGGAACTGATCACAAAACTTGAAGCTGCGCGTTCGCGCAACACCATGGTCGGCGAACGGCGTGTCATCACGATGTTGTTCTGCGATGTGAAGGGTTCCACCGCCGCCGCCGAAAAAGTAGACCCCGAGATCTGGTCCGACATCATGAACGGCGTGTTCGAGTACATGATCCGCCCGATCTATAAATATGAAGGGCTGGTGCCGCGCCTGATGGGCGACGCCATCCTGGCGTTTTTCGGCGCGCCGATCACACACGAGGATGATCCACAGCGCGCGGTGCTTGCGGCATTGGAAATCCAGCAGGGGATCAAGAGCTACGCGGACGAGATCCGCCTCCAGCATGGACTTGAATTCGGTTTGCGCGTCGGCATCAATACCGGTCTGGTCGTCGTCGGCGAGATCGGCTCGGACCTGCGCATGGAATACACCGCCATCGGCGATGCGATCAACCTTGCTGCGCGCATGGAACAAACCGCGCCTGTCGGAACGATTCAAATTTCTGATGACACGTACAAACTCGTTGCCCCATTTTTTGAGGTGGAGCCGCTCGGCGTAGTGGAAGTCAAGGGGAAGGCAGCACCGGTAAAAACGTATCGTGTGATAAGGGTGAAATCCACGCCCGGACAGTTGCGCGGGTTGGAGGGGATGACTTCACCCCTGGTGGGGCGCGATGATCAACTGATATTGCTCAACGATCGGTTGAAGGATTTGGATCGAGGCACAGGCTCAGTTGTCGCCGTGGTGGGCGAGGCGGGGCTTGGAAAGTCCACCCTGGTTGCGGAACTTAAAAAATCAACCGATGGCTCGCGTTATTCGTGGCTGAGAGGCGATTCACTGTCTTATACGCGTTCGATCACCTATTATCCATGGAGGCAGATCATACGCCAGTCTGTGGATGCGCATGATGACGATTCGCCTGCCGAAGTTCGTCACAAGTTGGGATATGTATGCGATTGTTGCACCCTGCCCGGCGGGGACATTCCATTTTTGGAGGCGATGCTCGCGGTGGAAAGCGAGGAAAGTTCGAAGGTTGTGATGGGTATTCAGGGTGATGAGCTCAATCAAAGGATGATTGACGCCACGCGTGGATTCCTATGTGGGCTCGCGGTCGAGAGTCCCCTGGTGATCGTGTTCGATGATTTGCACTGGGCGGATGAAGCCTCGCTGAATTTACTGCTCAATCTTGTGGATTTGAGCGCAGCCCAGCCGATCGTGTTCATCTGCATGTCCCGTCCTGATAAGACTGCTGCAAGTTGGGATGCCCTCGAAAAGATGAAGGAGACACAGGCCGGGGGTTTTTACCCGGTTGATCTGGCTCCGTTGCAGGTGAATCAAACAGAGACATTGCTGGCGAATCTGCTCGGAGTTAAGGATTTGCCGAACTCCATCAGGGACTTGATCGTGGAGAAAGCGGAGGGCAACCCGTTCTTTATTGAAGAAATCATCCGGTCTTTGATCGAAACAAAGCAAATTGTCCGTGAGAACAGTCATTGGAGAGCGGTCAGGGAGGATGCGAACGTTTCATTGCCGAACACGTTGCGCGGCGTGCTGGGGGCGCGCATCGACCGTTTGCCTGAATCATCCAAACACGTTTTGCAAAATGCGGCGGTGATTGGCCGTCTGTTTGATCTTCGCATTCTAAAGCGATTAACCGGATTAAACGGCGGGCTCGAACCGCATATCCATTATTTAAAGGAAGCCAGCCTGATCGAGGCGACGCGTGAGGAATACGCCTTCCGTCATGTCTTGATTCAAGAGGCGGCATACGAGTCCATCCTCATTAAAAACCGCACGCAAATTCATAAACAAATCGGGGAAACGCTGGAGGAACTGCACGCGGATCGCATCGAAGAATTCGCCCCGCTTCTGGCGCATCACTTTTACTCGGCGGGGGATGGACGGTCTCTGGCTTATGATGTTGTGGCTGGCGAGAAGGCCGCGCGGTTATACGCCAATGCCGAAGCCGCGACGCATTTCCGCCGGGCTCTTGAGGTTGCCAGGCGCTCCGGCGGTGACGCCGCGCAAATAACGCATCTTTTCAACCAACTGGGTCAGGTATTCGAACTGGCCGGGCGGTATGAACAGGCGCTGGAAAATTACAACGAGATGCAGGCGTACGGGCTGGAACACGACAATCGATCCATGAAAATGTCCGCGCTCATGTCAAAGGCGACCATTTATTCCATTTTTTCGCGCCTGCACAATCCCGAACTCAGTGCGAACATGCTCGTGGATGCCCTTGCGATCTCGCGTGAACTCGGCGATCGCGCCACACAAGCCAAACTAAATTGGAACCTCATGTTGAATTACCTGTTCTCGAAGCGATTCGAGCAGGCGCTGGAACACGGCGGTGTCGCACTGGCGCTGGCGCGTGAGACGGATAACCGTGAACAACTTGCTTTTGTGTTGAACGATCTCTGCCGCCTCTATACCTGCCTGGGAAGATTTGAGGATGCCTATGCTTCGATTCAGGAAGCCCGAAGTCTCTGGCGGGCATTGGACCACCAGGTGATGCTTGCAGACAGTTACGGCTCCGAGGCGGAGGCGCGCTTCAATGCCGCCGAATTCGATCTGTCATTCCAGCGTAGTAAACAGGCGCTGCAGATCAGCGAACAAATCAAGAACATCTGGGGGCAATCGTACGACCGGATGCTGATGGCGTTTGTACGCATCGAGCAGGGAGTCCTCGGAGAGGGCATTCAACTCGCCGGGCAAAGTACTCAACTGTCGGATGGCGCGGGTTTGATCGCGAGCAGCATAGGAATGCGCTCCGAACTGGCATGGACGCACGCCTACTGCGGCGATTTCGACACCGCTTACTCGCTGATCGAACAGGCTTTGCAGGTCGCAGATTCCAAACAACCCCGGTGGCGGGCTTTCCCACAGGCGGGCAAGGTGCGAATCCAGCTGCTTCAGGGAGACCTTCGCTCGGCGAATCACACCGCGGGTGATGAGATTCTCCAGCCCATTTCGATCCCGTATGCGCGCTATACGATATTCCTCTTTCTGGCAAACATCGAATTGGCGGTTGCACGGGGAGAATATGATCGGGCGCTTTCACTGGTTGATGGATTGTTGGAAGAGGTGACTCCTCTCACGCGCGTGGACATCCCGGAAGTGTTACGCTGGAGGGGAATCGCCCTGCTTGGATTAAGTCGACTCGACGAAGCGCGTCAAGTTCTCATCGAAGCCTGGTCGTTGGCCAAGGGAATGGGCGCCAACCTGTATGTATGGCTCATCCTTGCGGCTCTTGCAGATGTCAACAGGAGGCTCGGGATGGAGGAGGATGCTGATGTGAATCGTGCAGAGGCACGGAGGGTGATTGAACAGATCGCGGATTCCCTGCGTGATGTTGGACTCAGTGATTCGTTTATAAACCAGCCTCGTGTCCATGAATTAATGCGCTAAGGAGAGTCATCATGTCCATTGAAGAGAATAAACAAATCGTCCGTCGTTATCAGGAATGCTACAATAGCAACAATCTCAATGGGCTTGATGAGGTTATCGCGTTCGAAGTGGTTATGCCAAAGATCATGCCGGACATGCCATCAGGATTGGAAGGAGCAAAACAGGTGCATCGGACTACCCTACTTGGCATGCCCGATTTTAGAACCGAAATTTTGGATTTATTTGCCGAGGGTGACCGCGTAGCTGCGCGTGTTTTAATGACGGGAACACACACAGGAAATTTCTACGGTATCCCCGCCACAGGAAAACGCGTGGAGTTCACGGGAATGTACATCGTCCGCATTGAGAATGGAAAGATTGTCGAACACTGGGGCGAGGAGGATTCGCTGAGCTTGTTGAAGCAATTAGGATATGTCGTAAAACCAGTGTAAATAAAATCGTCCTGTCAGAGATCTCCTCAGACGTCTACGCCATCACCAGTTTA
>DATKAU010000272.1:0-22514 GCA_035514655.1 Anaerolineales bacterium | reverse complement strand
TAGGTAGGCATGCGGCTATTTTAACGGAATCAGGCAATCGCGTGGAGGGAGGCGAATCACAAAGTCAGACAATCTGCCGCAGTCCCGCAAGGGGATGAAAAGTCGCGGAGATCACAGAGATTTTATCCGAGTTTCAGCGTCTTTGCGGAAAAATCTTGAGGTGATCGGTCTGGTACAATTCCTGCATGTCCGAATTCAATCTCCACAATCCACAGCCGCTGTTGATCGTCATCTCGGGTCCATCGGGCGCAGGCAAGGATACGGTAATGCAGCGCATGAAGGAACGCGGACTGCCGTTCCATTTTGTGGTCACTGCCACCACGCGCCCCCAGCGCACAAACGAGGTGCACGGGCGCGATTACCTTTTTGTATCGGGCGAGGAATTTGCGCGCATGATCGACGAGGACGAGTTGATCGAGCACGCCATCGTCTACGGCGATTACAAGGGCATTCCGAAACAGCAGGTGCGCGAGGCGCTCGTCAGCGGCAAGGATGTGGTGATGCGGCTCGATGTGCAGGGCGCGGAGACCGTGCGCAAACTCACGCCGGAGGCGTTGTTGATCTTCATCACCACGCAGAACGAGGACGAACTCGTGCGCCGCCTCGAGACGCGCAAGACCGAAACCGCCGATTCGCTCGCCATCCGCATTGCCACGGCGCGCAAGGAACTTAACCGCGTGGAGGCCTTCGATTACGCGATCGTCAACCGCGATTTTCAACTGGATAAAACGGTGGATACCATCCGCGCGGTCATCGACGCGGAACACCACCGCGTCAAACCGAGAAAGGTGACCCTGTGAATCAAGAGCCGCTTCCCGCTTCGCAGTCGCCCGAGCCCTTCGATACAACTCAGGGCAGGCCTGCCTCTACTTCCCAAACCGTTCGCGTCGCCGCGCCGCAGTCCGCGCCGTACGTGACGTATACACTATTGGCCATTACTGTCTTTGTGTATGTTCTGCAACTGGCAAGCCAGTTGCTCCTGCAATTCGATTTTCCCGTCGCGTTGCTGGCAAAATCCAACGAATTGATCCGCGAAGGACAGTTTTGGCGGCTGTTCACGCCCGCGTTGGTACATGGCTCCATCGCGCATATCGGCTTCAACATGTATGCCTTGTTGTTGTTTGGCACTGGGCTCGAACAGCACTTCGGACACCGGCGGTTCTTCGTGTTGTACCTGCTTGGCGCGTTTGCGGGGAATGTGATGTCGTTTTTATTCACCGACGCGGTGTCGGTGGGCGCCTCGACGGCGATCTTCGGGTTGATCGGCGCGCAGGCGGTGTTCCTGATCCAGAACCGGAAGTTGTTCGCACACCAGTTCCGGAGCGCGATCGGGAACGTGCTCTTCATCATTTTCGTGAACCTGTTTTTGGGTATTGCCCCCAATATTGACAACTGGGGTCACATCGGCGGGCTTGTTGGCGGATTGATGTTCACCTCGTTTGCCGGTCCATTGTGGGATGTGGAAGGCATCCCGCCCATGCTGCAGCTTGTGGACAGGCGCGAAGGCCGCGAAGAGTTCACCGGCGCAATTGTCACCGCGGCCATCTTCGGCGCGCTGGCGGTGTGGGGATTCATTCGGTAATTTTTGATCGGGGATTGGAAGAATTGAGAATTGGATAATTTGCGGCTTGGGCTTGTTCGAATTCGTCACCCCGAATACGTTCGATGAAATGGGCGGGGGATTTTTGGAAATGTTGTATGGGTTGAGGTAATTGATACCATCAAACGGTGGTTGAGTAGACGGCGGGGATTATTCCGCCGTTGTATCGAAACAACATTCTACTCAATGCATTTTGCCTGCTGATTTCGATACGCCCCTCGAACTGCAGCTGGGCCTACTCAACCAGCAAATCGTTTTTACGGCTCGATCTCAATCACCATCCCCGCGCTGGTGCCCTGCACTTCAGGGAAGAACGCCTGCCAGGCGCGGGCGGGGAGCACGCGATACTCACCTGCCAGCAGTGGGGTAAGCGTATACGTCAGCACGTATGTCCCGGCAGGGAGGTAATCGGCGGTGAAGAGGATGCCGTCATCGCGGATCTGCGGTCCGTTGAACAGCCACCAGCCCCAGCCTTCTGCAAACGGATTTTCCTCATCGAATTGGATTTGAATGTCCGTTCCTTCAACTGCCTGCTGGCTGGTTTTGAGATTTTGATCCAGGATCTCGGTGCCCGCGGGGATGAAGTCCTCGACCATCACGTAGTACGCGTCATGAGGGAGAGTCAACGTCAGCTGCGCGGTGATGAGTTGATCTGAAGCAAGCGGAAGTGCCGAGAGAGGCGTACAGCCCGTTGTGCATCCAGTATCCAGATACACCCGATCAATGCTCATGCCCTTGTCCAGCGGCTTCACATCCTGCACAGGACGGTTGAGCTGTAGTGCCGCGTTGTAATACAGCCTGCCCAGCCCGTCTTCACGATTGATGGTGAGCAGGTTCGGCAAGTTTGGCGAAAGGAATTCGAGCGGCACCGTCGCGGTGAAGGGCGTGACCTGAATGCCTGCGATGTCGCCGCTGGCGAGCGGACCGCCGTTGAGCGACGCGTCGAATTTGAAATCGGCGCGCATTTCACCCAAGCCGACCATCGCCGCGTTGAGCGCGAGGATCGCCCAGGCATTGTCATGACCGACGTTCCACAACCGGTTTGCATCCCGGTGCGCGGCGAGATAGCGTACCGCGTTGGGCAGGTTCGGGTTCCCTGCATCCAATTGAGCCAGCGCGTATACCACTGTCGATGTGGTGTAGATCGTCGAAGAACTCCTTGTGAGGAACGATTCGCCCTTCGGCTCCCAATGCGCGCTCGAAGAAGTAAGAATCGCCGATGCATCGATGTTGGAGATCAGGTCCTGGGCGCGCGGATCCGCCGCATTGAATTTGTTGAAAGCGAGTGCGAGCCACGCGATGCCTGACGGACTCATCCGGTCGCGCGTTTCATACAACTGGTTGAGCGCGTCCTCATTGAATGTGCCGGCATGCGAGAGTGCGAACTGGATAAACGCCAGATCATCGAAGTACTTCGCATCCGGGTCTGCCATCTGCTGGGCTTTCCGCTCGCGCAGGAAGGCTCCGGCGCGCTGGAGCGCCTCCTCGTTCATCGGTGCGCCCGCTTCGCGCGCGCGCATCAGACCGAAGAACACATAAGCCGAAATGACCGGGTCAGACCCTGTTCCCGTTGAAAAGGGGGAAGTTTTGCCCCACCAGTTCCAGCCGCCGTCCACGTTTTGCAGGTAAAACAGACGGCTCACGCTGGAGTTGAGCGTTGCCTCGACGCGCTCGACAAGCTTCGGATCGTTCAAGCCCGAGGCGCTCAGCGCGCGATAGACTTCGAGATTTGGGATCAAATACGAGACGATCGATTCTGCGCTGTTTTCATCCGGCTCGGGCATCGCCTCCAGCGCCGACGTGAGATTGCCAGCCAGCGAGGGGCTTATCTCAACCTCCAAGCCGCCGCTCGTGGGGGCAAATGTTTTCGGGAGCGAAATGACTTCCTGTTGCGTCGCTGCGCCGCGCAACACTCCACCCGTGACGAACGCCTGCGGCGAGGTGTAATGCAAAATGGGGAGGGCGCCCCAGACTGGGCGCGTCGAATCCTGCAATGACGGATTCCCGTCCGCCGTTGCGGTGAAGATCAGGTCAGCCGACTCCGCCGGTCCCGCCGTGCCCCACCATTCGACCCGCGTTAGTCCATTCGCGGGGATGTCTACTTGTTGTGTCGCTTTGTCGGGTTCGTCGAGCACGAAGCCCTGGCTTTGCAAATTCACCGTCGCGGTCAACCGATTCGATGTGTTGTTGTTGACGATGGCTGCCATCAATAGATGATCGCCCGCCACAAGGAATCTTGGCGTCACCGGGCGGACGAGCAATGGCTTGGTCGAGATGATCTGTGTTTCCGTCTGCCCCACTTTCGTATCCACGGTGAGCCCGCGCACGTCAATGTGCCATGTTGTAAGCGAATCGGGCAATGTGACCGTCACCTGCCCGCGCCCTTCTGAGTTGGTGATCAACGATGGGTTCCAATACGCCGTGTCGGGGAATTCCTCGCGCAGGACGGTAATCCCTCCATCGCCTCCGCCGCCCCCTCCGCCAACACCGCCTTCCTCCCCGGGTTTGGAAAGCGCCGAGAGCGAGACGATCGTTTCGATTCCAAGCGGCTGGATGCTGTAATAGGACGGGAAGATGTCGCGCGCGTTCGGGTCTGCCAGCGCAAGCACGGCAAGATCAACAACGGACAACGAGAACTCACCCTCCACTGGCTGACCCTGATAATCAGTCACCTGCACTTCGAAGGTCACGTCTTCACGCGGTCCGGCTTGCGTTGGGTTCGGTGTTACTGTCACGTTCAACCCCAACGCATCCGCAGCCACCGGCAGGTTCACAATGCCGTGCCTGAATTGATTATCCTGACCCAGCACGGTGGCGGTCACATACACATTCGGCGCGTCATCGACGGTGACAGGCAGGGAATATTGCCTGCCGCTTCCGCTCAAAGTAATCACTTCCGACTTGAACACAATACCGCGCTCCACCGTAACGAGTGCGAGCGAACTGGTCTCAAACGGGTTCGGGATGAAGACGGTTGCCGTTTCACCCGGAGTGTAAGAGTCTTTCCCCACTGTGAGTTCCAGCCTGTTGTTTTCGAGCTGGGGCCAGGGAGCGATCCCGGGTCCGCCGACCCAGATCAAAACCTGCGTTCGCGTGCCGCCGCCCGAGACCTCGAGCATATAAGTCCCCGCGCTCGGCGGGACGAAGGACAACCGCGCCCTGCCGTCGGGTCCCGTGGCAAGATTACTGCTGCTGAGAGGCGTAAACACGGGATTGAATCGCACAAAGCCGAACTCGTCCTTTTCTTTTTCCCATTCCACCTCGTTGAATTCCGCCACGAGCGGCTTGTCGCCGGATGGGTTCCGTGCCCAATCCGCGGTGAACACATCGAAACCCATCGCCGAGTTCGCAGTGCCGATCCACGTGTCGGGTCTCAACCCGATGTAAAATTCCGCCGGATGGACAAGCACATCCGTGCGCGCGCTTACAGGGAAATCGGATTCATCCTGAACAGTCACTTCCAATGTGACGACCTGCCCCGCCTCCGACTCAGGGACGGCGGGCATCTCAATGGACAGAGTCCCCTGCGGGGTGGTTTGATCCGTCCCGTTGACATTCGTCGCGAAAACGGATTCTAAAGGAGGCGACCACCACGAGGTGCTCAACAATCCGGTTTGAAACCCCGGCAGATCAAAATATGCCGGCTGTGAATAGATGCTCCATGAAACATCCACCTCCCCCGCGGGAGCGCCGAAGAAGTATTGCGCGTCCACGACGGCGGTCGTTGAGTCGCCGAGTTTGATTTCATCCTCGGCAAATTCCACACCCAGGTTGATCTCAGGTTTGCGATACTCCGCCACCTGAAAGCCGAAATAGAAACCCAGCGATTCGTTTTGCAGGGAATAATATCCGGGCGCGGCATCCGGTGGGAGTTCGATCTCCCCGTGGAACGTTCCATATGGCGAGAGGTTTGCCTTGATGGTTGAGATCTGTGTGCCGTCCCATCCGAGCACGTTCAGGGGAATATCATTGAATGGCGGCAGTTCATACCGCCCATTGAATGCCTGCCGCGCAATGCCGCGGAAATACACGGTCTGCCCCGGGCGGTAGATCGGGCGGTCGGTGTATAAATAGATATCGGTGTGCGGAGGCTGCAGATTCAGCCCATAGCCGAAGTCCCATGCGTTGAAGCCAAAACTCCAGCCGTTGACGGCAAGCCCGAACGTTTCCTCACCGGGCGCGCCCAGCACGGCATATAGTGGTCCATCATAAGGATTGATCGCGCCCTGCCATATTCCATCCGAATCGGTGGTGCCCGACCCGAGCGCGTTGCCTCCACCATCGTAGATCACGACGGTTGCACCCGCAACAGGAGATTGTGTACGCAGATCCACCGCCCAAACGAACGCTTCCTTCGCGCTCCGTTTGAAGGTGAGGTTCACCTGACTGGATACAACAAAGTCCACGCCGATCCCAGCGCCGCCTCCACCATTGCTTGGCGCGGGGTCAGCTTGGCGCGATCGGACGGATATTACCGCCTGACCCTGGGCATCCGGGATCTGCGGCGAAGTCACGTCCACGTAATAGACGCCCGTGGACAATGGGGTTTCCGGTTGTGTGAGATTGAACTCCACAGGTTCCGCTGAATTTGGCTGCAGTTCAAAAGTTTGTGAAAAAGTCACAGCATTTTTCGGCTGGTACGCCTGTAGGGTTTCAAACGAACTGTGCAACAGGAGGAAGTCCTGCAGAGTGATTGGCTCGATGGCTAGATCCGCCGTTTGAATGTTGGTGGCGTTGGCATACAACACCGGGCTGTCGGGCAACACGAACACGGCATTGTAAAACCATGGAAAATTCAACGCCGGTGCAAGCGGGGGTGTGCGAAAGTTCAGCACGTAGGGGTCACCGAGCGGCTGTCCCCACCGGTCCTCGATGGTTCCGGCGAGTTCGATGATGTAATCCGTATCCGGCAGGTAGATCCCGCCCACGTACATATTCATCCCGGTTTCAGTCTCATACACACCAACATCTAAATTATCGATGGCAGGAGTGACCGTCACTTCATCTTCATACTCACCCTCTGCAATGGGCGAGCTGAAGAGGAAGGTGGTTGACCATGGTTGAACTTCCGTGCTGGTCACGGCGAAGTCGGGGTATGAATTCAACACTGCACCATAGTCTTCAACAAGAAGCGTGCCCCCGCGCGATTGGGCATCCCTGCTTACGTTCAACAGATAACCAACACCGCGCGACAAGGGATTTTCCGGTTTGAATGTCAGTTCCGACGCATCGTCGTCCCAGGTGAACGTTCCGCTCACGGGTCCATCGTTTCCACTCATCAGGAAGTTTGACTCCACGCTCTCTTCGTTCATCGGCTGGTTGAAGGTCATTATGAGTTCGGCATCCGGCGGGACGAATGTTTCGGCGGAGGGATTCAACTCGACGACGCGCGGCATCGCGGTGACGAACGTCCACGCGTTCTGCCCGCTTCCTTCCAACCCTTCGGCTCCGCTCAGGGCAAGCCCGACGCCTGTCACTGTTTTCAGCGCGGGGTTCAGGCTGACGCTAAATTCCGCTCCCCCTTGCATGGACGATTCGGGATAAAAGATGTATGTGCTGGTATTGATCCATTCACCTGTGCCCGCCACAGCCGGCTGAATGTTGAACGCCGATGGCTGACCCTGCATATCCTCACCCAGTGCAACCACCGGCTGGTTGAACGATGCCACGATTGCCGCGTCGACGTTGACATCATTTGCATCCGCTTTCGGCAGGATATTTGTCGCCCGCAGAAAATCTGCAACGGTAAACGAAAGTTCAATGGGTTCGGTGATTCCAAATCCCGTTGCGGATTGTACGGATGTGCCGATTGAAATCCTTAATTGTGTGTTGGGGGTATAGGGCTGTGCAGGTGTGTAGAGGAGGGTCGATTCATCCCTCCACACGTAGGCGCCTGGCGGTAACCCGTTGAACGAAGGCTCGACTGCGGCTTGATTCATCGCCTGGTTGAAGTAAAACGTGATCGGAGTGAGGTGCCCGATCACACTTTCCAGCGGTGGGTCGGTTTCGATGATCGCAGGCGGCGCGGCTTGCTGCAGAAACGTCGGTGTGGGGACAACGGGCGTAGGCGTGGAAATACCCGGGAAACCGGAACACGAGGCGATGATCAGGCTGAGGAGGAGAAACCCGTTCAGGATGAAGGTGAAGCGGCTTTTTGTCATGTATCCTCCGCAAGTAACACTATTGGTCATTATACTCCCGTTGATTTCACCCAAGAGAAGAAGGGCTCCAGCACGCCGGCAATGTTTAAGAATCAAAAAAGGACACGTTTGTTCCCGTGTCCTTTTTTGATTCGGCTTGTTACTGCGCACCGATTTCGCTGAGGATGGCTTCGAGTTTCACCTGGAACTCGCTGAACGGCTGGGCGCCGTCGATTGTGGTGGTTTTCGTTTCACCATTGACTGTATAGGTAACGATAAAGAACGGCGTGCCCTGTAATCCGGCGGCAGTTGCATCATTGAAATCCTCCTGTGCGCGGTCTTCATATTTGCCGCTGTCGTAGCACTCCTCGAACTGGGCCACATCCAGCCCCGCAACCCGGGCGATCTCGCTCAGGCGGCGGCTGGCAAAGGAGCCCTGGTTTTCCACGTCGCGGTTGTTGGCGAAGAGGGCGTCGTGCATTTCCCAGAATTTATCCTGATCCATGGCGCAATACGCCGCGGCGGCGGCATCGCGCGATTCCGTATTCGCGCCACCGATGTTGGCGCTGACGAAGTTGCCCGCTGATCGGTAGGTGAACAGTAAATTGCCCGTGTCGATGTAATATTGCTCAACAAGCGGGAGGGTGTCGCTGTGGAACCGGTCGCAGAACGGGCACTGGAAATCGGAATATTCGGTGATCTGGATCGGCGCCTCGGGATCACCCATCCGGTTTTCATCCGCCATGTAGCGCGCCTTCGATTCGACGGTGACCACTTCGGCAATGGGCCTTAGCTGAGGCCATACAATTGCAAAGACCAGGAATGCCGCGACCACTGTAATGATGCCGATGGTGATCAATCGTCCCCGCGCCTGTTTCCTCTGCATTTGTTCGCGCCGCAGTTGACGCTTGCTTTTCTTATCGACTTTCATGAAGACTCCTTGATGATGTTATTTTTCCGGCGCAAATTTTCCCATGTGCACGCGGTTTTGTCTAGGAACAGGTTAGCAGATGTTAATCAGCCGGTTGTGCCGCGCCATTACACGTGCCCATCCAGCCAGTCGATCATGGTGCGGAATATCTCCGCTTGTTCCGGTTCGTTGTGGATCTCGTGGTGCAAACCATCCCACAATTTCAAAGTCACATCCGCGCCTCCTGCGCGGGCAAGTTTCGCAAAGTCCTCGCTCCCACTGGGGTAGGTCAACTGATCCGCCGCGCCGTGCATGATCAACAACGGGATCGGGAACCCCCTCGCGCGCGCGAAGCACAATTCGATGGCATCCAGCGCGGCTTTGCCCAAACCGAGGCTGGCCCTGTCGTGAACGAGCGGGTCGGCGATGTATTTTTTCACCACCTCGGGATCGCGCGAGATCGTATTTGGGTCCAGCCCGCTGGGAAGGGTGAGGCCCGGCACGATTGACCCGAGCAAGTTAACCATGGCGATCTTCGCTTTTTGTTCCTGAAGCGGCGAACGCAAGCTCGCGCCGGTGGCGATCACGCCTTTTAACCCCCCGCTGAATTGCAAACCATAGGCGAGCGCAAGCAAGGCGCCGAGGCTGGGCCCGTACATGAATTGAGGAGTCTCCGGGTGCAGGCGTGTGACCTGTTGAAAGAACTGGCGGATATCCTGCAAAACCACGCCGAGCGAGGGGAAGTGCCCGCGCGCCCCGCCTGATTTGCCGTGACCGCGCAGATCGAACCCTATCAACGCATAGCCCGAGCCGGTGAGCGCGTTACCTGCATGGGCATACCGCCCGGTATGTTCTCCCAACCCGTGGATCAGCGCGATTACCGCTTTTGGCTTTCCGTGGTCCGGTTCCCAGCCCTGCATGAGAAATTGTGTCCCGTCTTTGCCGTCCCAGGTTGTCTCGAAGGTCTTCATGTCATTTTCCTGTTGCGATCTTGAATTCGCAGGCGTGATGCCCCGCTGCCTTGCATGCGGTCTCTTCCACATCGTAGCCCTGACCGGCGAACCAGAGCAGGCTTTCACGGATCAAGCCCTGAGTCACGAAGCAGATCGGGGTTGACTCGCGATGGCCGTCCGTGGTGGGGGAGGCATGGTCGACGAGGAGCAGGTCGAGGTCGAGGGTGTGAACCGTGATATTTCCGGGTTCCGCGCCGAGGATTTTAGCGAGCATATCCAGCGCAGGTTTACGCCGCGTCGAAAGAGGGAGGCGTTTGATTACCGAAGCCTGCGCCCGGATTCCAAACGTTGCATCCTCCAGCAGATGATTCCACAACCGCCCGCCAACTCGCAGCAGCACGCCGCGCGCGCCGCGCCCGAAGTACGCGCGCATCGCGCCCTGCAGTGCTGAGTACGCTTTCGCCGAGTCAGCCGGGTTCATATTCAGGAGCGCTTCGGGCTTTGTCCACCCGGCGGGGAGGTTTGCCAGCCCCAGCATCACACCGAATTGGTCTGTGCCCAGTTCGAGCGCCGCCGTTTCCGCGAAGCGGCGCAGGATGCGGCTGGAAAATTTGACTTCAGCCATGAGGCTCTCCCACTTCAAAACGGCAATGCGGGTCACCCTTGGCGCGGCAATGGGTTTCGATGATTTCGAATTCCCTGCCCGTTGCCCAACGCACGGCTTCGCTTATCGATCCGGCATACAAATGACAGATTGGGCCTTCGCTGTGGCGTCCCTGACAGATCGCGCATGTCGATTCGAGATAGGCGATCCGTTTGCCGCCATCCTCCACCCACGCTTCGACATCTGCGTTGGTTTTCTTGAGCGCGTTTGCCATGCTGTTCAAAATGAATTTGATCCTCTGTTTTTCAGGCAGGATTTTCAATGCCACCCCTGCAAGGCCGAGCAGGGCGGCTTGCTCGCGGACCGCATATTGAAAGGATGCTTTCCCAATGCGCCGCAACATGCCGCGCCCGCCGCGCCCGTAAAACTCTTCGATGGCTTCGTTGAGTTTCGCATATTGCACCGCCTGGATCGATGGCTCGAGGTTTTCGGGCGGAAAGTTCCCGATAAACCGTTCCAGCCCGCTGGAGCGCAGGACCGCGTGCAAACCATTCTCGCCCATCACCTCCTGCGCCGAGATCAATGCCTGGCGCACGAGCGCGTTCACGATCATGGTTGAGTCTCTGGTCTCTGCCATCGTTTCTCCGTGTATCGAACCTGAATCCTATGCCGCAGCCACCTCGAACGTATACACGGGATATTGGTCGCCCGTTCGGACGAATCCCATCCGTTCGTACAGCCGCAGTGACACAAAGTTGTCACTTTGCGTGTTCACGCTCAACCTGCCGATACCGTGCGAGGTCAACTTTGCAAACAGATCGCCCACCAGCAGCCTGCCGGCGCCGCGTCCCTGCGCGCGGGGGTGCACAGCCAGCCGTGCCAGATGTGCGTGCCTCCCGCTGCCCGTGGTCAATTGATAGCCGGCGATCCCGCCATCATCCTCAACCACCGTTCCAATCAAAGACTGCGCGAACGCGTTTTTGAGCGTGGAGAGCGGGTTATGCCACAACGGCTCGAAAGATGCCGCATCGGTCTGTTCGACATGAGGGAGATCGGCCTCGGTCATCGTCCGGATTCGGATTCCCTCCGCCTCCACCTTCGCCCAGGGCTGGTATCTCCACTCGAGCATAACAATCGCCTGACTGTTTTCGAATCCGCTCGCGGCGAGAACGTTTTGAAACCACGGCTGCATGGCGATCGCACCGATGACCGCGCCATTTGCTCCGCTTGCCTGTGCGATGTCCTCTTTGGCGGTATGCCACAACAGATCCCACGCGTTGCCTGCCGACCAGCCCGCCGCATGGACGAACAACCGCACCCAGCCAATGTGACCGGTTTCAAATGGGCACGCCAGTGCGGCGGTGATGCGGCTGCCCTCCTCCAGCGCCCAGAAAAACCGATCTCCCAGCCAGTCCAGCGGTGAACGCCAGTCGAGATGGCGATGCAGGTGCGTCTCGAAGAAGATCAGGTTCGAGAGCTGCTGGTGATCGGAGGAATCCGCCGGGCGGACGAGGGTGTTGATCACGGAGTACCTTGCGTGGCTTGTGAGAGGCGCAGTCTGCAGAGACGCAGACGGTTTTTTTCCCGGGTCCGGGGAGACCCGCCTTGAAAAGGAGGTTATCGAACCAGACCAATCCGCATCAGAAATTTCATCACGCGCTGTGAGAAGGTTGGCTTCTCCACGAGGCGCAGGGAATCGTAGATGTCCATTTGCGTGTCGTTGACGTGACCGAGTTTGATGTGAATGTTTGCAGAGGCTTTACGCACCAACGAATGCATGTCGCCTTCGCCCGCCTGTTCGAGGATGGATGCAGCGCGCTCGTATTCCGCGAGCGCCTCCTTCCACTGTTTCAGCCCCTCGAGGGCGGCAGCGCGGTTGCTCACGGCGATCCCCTGTCGTTTCAGATCACGGGCTTGTTCGAAGATCGCTTCCGTCCCTTCGGTGGCTTGCAGGGCTTCCTTCGCCCTTCCCGCCTGCAACAGGGCAACGCTCTGGTTATTCCTCACCTCGGCGGCATTGATCGGATCGTTGGCAGAGTTATATGCCTGCGCGCTTTGCTCGAAGAAATTTGCCGCGACGCGAAAATTCCCTTTTTCGTATTCCTTTTTACCTTGTTCGGCAAGCGCTGCAGGGGTTGATCCGTTCACGATAACCTTAGAGGGTGATGTCCAGGATATCCTCCGCGACGGAGCGAAGTTTGTCGCGCGACATGCTGCTCAGTTTCATGGCAAGTTCGAGGTAGGGCCGGTTCACCGGCATGGAAATGAACTGGCGCAGTTCGAGCGGAAGTTCGAGGAAAGTCTTCATCGCCTCCTCGTTCATCATCCATTGGCCGATGGGTCCGCTTCGATCAAAGAAGGATTCGACCCGCCCGTTGAGGGATTTGATAAGCACCTCCAGTTCGGGCAGGGGGATCGGTTTTTCGCCCAGTTCGTATGCCTTGATCCGCGCGCCGGAGATCCCGGTCTCCTGGGCGAGCTGGCGGATCGAAATGGACGCGTTCATGCGTTCCTGCCTGAGCAGCGCGCCGATCTTTCGCTGGCGGATAGGCATGAGCTTGGGGAGATCGAGTTTTTCGTGCACGGGAGCATCGTCAGAGCGGACTTCCCTCCCCCAGAAGTGATCGATGGGCAGGTTCAGAAAATACACCAGTGTTTCCAGTTCGGGCAGGGAGGGTGCTTTTTGCCCATCCTCGTAGGCGCGGAATACGCCGGATTTGATGCCGACGGCTTGCGCGCATTCCTGCACGGTCCGACGCGCGGCAAGACGCGCATCGCGGATCAACACGCCGAGTTTCTTCGTTCGAATCGTGATCTGGGTTTTGCTGTCCATGGCTCCTCAAGGCGCATACTCATCGATGTATCGTCACGATTATAGCAGAGAGTAACAGGCGATCAGCGTCTCTGACTTTTCGCCGTGGCAGGAGGCATGAAGATATCGCCGCTCAATTTGAACCCGGCTGCCTCGAGCCGCGGTGTAAAGATCGGGCGGATGCCGGTTGCGCGGAGCTCGCCAATCACATTGCTGTTTTCGCCCACGCCAGTTTGTTCGAATTTGAAGAGGTCCGTGAGCACCACAATGTCGCCTTCCATGCCGACCACCTCTGTAATGGCAGTGATTTTGCGAGCGCCGTCGTTGAGACGCGATTGCTGGATGATGAGATCGACGGCGGAGGAGATCTGCTGGCGTACCACCTTGAGGGGCAGGTCCATACCAGCCATGAGCACCATGGTTTCGAGCCTTGAGAGCGCGTCACGCGGGGTATTCGCATGCAACGTGGTCAGTGAGCCGTCGTGTCCGGTATTCATTGCCTGCAGCATATCGAGGGCTTCGCCGCCGCGGCATTCACCCACCACGATACGATCCGGACGCATACGCAGGGAGTTCCTAACAAGATCACGGATGGTGACAGCACCTCTTCCATCCACATTTGCCACCTTCGTTTCCATGCGCAGGACGTGGTCCTGTTGGAGCTGCAATTCTGCCGCGTCTTCGATGGTGACGATGCGCTCATCTTCGGGAATAAAACCGGAAAGTACATTCAACAATGTGGTCTTGCCGGATCCGGTGCCGCCCGAAATGACGATGTTGAGCCTGCCGATGACGCAAGCCCGTACGAACTCTGCCATGTTGGCGGTGAGTGAGCCATATTCAATCAATTGCTGGATCGAGAGTTTATCCTTCTTGAATTTACGGATGGTAATGGAAGGTCCGTCGATCGACACGGGGCGGACGACTGCGTTCACGCGCGATCCATCCGGCAGGCGGGCATCGACGGTGGGGCTGTCTGCATCCACACGCCTTCCGAGGGGCAGGATGATGCGGTCGATGATGCGCAGAACGTGATCGTCGTCGTCGAACGCGACCGGGCTTTTTGTCAACTTACCGGCCTTTTCAACGTACACTTTCTTGGGTCCATTGACCATCACTTCGGTGACTTCGGGATCGTCGAGCAGCACCTGAATTGGACCGAAGCCTGTGAGCTCATCCATGATCTCCTGGAAGATCTGCTGGCGAACGTCAGTCGGCAGGTTGACCTTCGTTTGCACATAGGCTTCATCCATCCGCTGTTTCAGGATCTCGTCGCGTTCGGAGGGCGGGAGAGTTTCGCCATCCAGCGAGCGGGAGACGCTCGAAACCAGGAAGCGTTTGAATTTGAGGAGATCGGCAGAGGTGAGCCGTGTGAAATTTGCCGCAAGCGGTGTAGCCATCAGGAACCTGCCTCTTCATCCATTGGCGATTCGGGTTTCACCCACACAATATGGGACCGGTGAACGGCAAGAAACGGCGCATTGAACAGAACATTCCCATCCGCACCCATCACGCTGACCTCGGTGAGCGCGAGGAAACTTTCCTCCCTGTCGAGTTCATCCTTCACGCGTTGATCGCGGCGGATATGCAGCCGACCGCGCAGCAAGTGCGTGGTGGTTTGTACTGTTGCGTAGACCGCCACTTTTGAAACCACGTCGGTAAAGATTTTTCCCTTTTCATCGTATTCGATGGACATCGTATCATTCCTTCAGCGGGAGACTTTTGAACCCTGAATACCTGATCGGTGTATGAAAAAAAGCGCCTGCCCGGGCGGGTTGGCGCTCAATCTGTACAGGGACCCGCCTCCAGAGTCTAGCCGATCTATGCGGGAAAACACCTTTCACCTGCTTTACGGTAGGTTTATGAAGAGACGAGGCTACTCTTCGACGGGCGGCATCAGGTAGCCCAGCCCGGATCGGGTGACGATGTGTTTGGGTGTGTGTGCGTCGTCCTCCAGTTTCTGGCGCAGGCGCGCAATACTGACCCAGAGAATCTCCTTATCGGTACGGTATTCCGGTCCCCACACGCTGGTGAGCAGTTCCTCCGAGGTCATAATCTTCCCCACGTGATGGGCGAATTGCAGCAGCAGCCTGTATTCGGTGGCAGACAGCGAGACCGCTGTTTCACCCTTCCACACCTCGGCGCGGGCGAAATCGATCTTCAGGTTGTCGTGCACGAAGAAACGCGACTGCCCCGCCTCGCTCGGGGGTTGTGCCCGGCGCAGGACAGCGCGTACGCGCGCCAGCAGTTCGGTGGCGGAGAACGGCTTGATGAGGTAGTCGTCCGCGCCGAGATCGAGCCCGCGGACGCGGTCCTGTTCATCGCCTTTGGCGGTGAGGATGATGATCGGAATGCTGGAAAATTCGCGAATTCGCTGGGTGGCGCCGAACCCGTCGAGCTTCGGCATCATGACATCCATCAGGATGAGATCGATTGGCTGGTCTGAAAACACACTCACAGCCTGCAAGCCGTCCTGCGCGGTGATCACTTCGTACCCCTCCGTGCGCAGGTTCGCCTCCAGTAAACGCAGATAACGAGGCTCATCGTCCACGATCAAAATGCGTTTCGCCATACAGACCTCCTGGTTAATTCGACGGGTTGATGGGTAGTTCGATGTAAAACGCGGTTCCCTCACCGGGAGTTGATTCTGCCCAAATCTTACCACGATGTGCCTGAATAATCTGCCTGCAAATGTACAATCCGAGCCCCGAACCCGTAACGGTTTTCTCACTCCGCACGCGGTAGAAACGCTCGAAGATCATGGGCAGGGCATCCGCGCCGATCCCGGGACCGTGATCGGCGAACGTGACCGTCACGCTCTCGCCGGACGGTTTCAGCGTGACGGTGATGGGCGCGCCGGGCGCGTATTTGACCGCGTTGGTGAACAGGTTTTCAAACACCTGCGCGATGCGCACGCCGTCTGCCTGAATCGGCGGCGCGGGGCTCATAACCATGGTGATTTCGAGATCCTTGTAGCGCGAACGAATCCGCATGGCAGTATCACGGAGGACGGCATCCAGCCTGAGGGGCTGGAAACGCAGCGGGAGGGTCTTGCTTTGCAGGCGCGCTGACTCGAGCACGTTCTCAATTAATAGAGAGAGGCGGTCCGCCTCCTCGTCGATGATCGTCAGAAATTCGCGCTGGGTCTCCTCGTCCCAATTGGTGTCTTCGCGGAGCAGGCTCGTGCTGTAGCCCTTTATGAACCCCAGCGGCGTGCGTAGTTCGTGCGAGATGGTGCTGACGAAGTCCTCCTGCAATTGCATCTGACGTTTCAGCTCGCGCAGTTCCATGCTGGTGCTCCGCCATGCGACGCGTTCGAAGAGCAAAGCCAGCAGGCTGGCGCCGATGCGCGCGAGCCTGATGTGATCCTCCGTGTAGACGGGACCGCCAAAACGGACGAAGATCAGTGCCCCTTTCAATGAGCCGAAGGCGCGCAGAGGCAGGCCGATCAGGTAAGCCTGATGAAGGCGGTCATCGGCGGGAGTGCCGGGTTTTGGATCCTGAAGGAGCAGATCTCCCTGCACAAACACCTGCGTGGCGAACGATTCGCCCCACGCCGCGTCGGCTTCGGCGGTCTTCGCGCGCCCGATGGCGCGGGCGTAGACGATTTCGAGCGCGCCGGTCCTTTCATCCTGAAGGTAGACTGCCACGTTGTCGAAAACAAACTGCCTGCGCAGGGATGCCAGGAATTTTTCGATGGTGTCGCGTGAATTCCCTGCCTGCGCGGTCCGTTCGATCAATTCCTGAAGATATTCCAGCGTCTGATCATCCATGATGGTTTCTATTTTCTTCCCGCCACCGCCAGCAGGGGGAAACGGAAGGTTGAGCCGCGCCCCTCGATGGACTGCACCTCGATCATTGAGCCGTGCGCCTCGACAATCTGGCGCACAAGAGAAAGCCCAAGCCCTGTGCCGCCGTAATGCCGTGTGGATGAGCCATCAAGCTGATGAAACGGTTCGAAGGCATCGCCCAGACGATCCGACGGGATGCCGATGCCCGTATCGGTGACCGTGACAATGACGAGATTCTCGCCCTCGCGCTTGACGCCGATCACCACGCGTCCGCCTTCGGGGGTGAATTTGATCCCGTTATCGATGAGCTGGTTCAACACCCAGGCGATCATCTGTGAATCCGCCTGCACCAGCGGGATTTCCTCATCGATCAAAGCGTGCAGTGTGACGCCTCGCTTCTCCGCTTTTTCCGCGGAGGACTTGACGACCAGGTTTGCCAGGCGGCGGATATCCACCTCGTCCTGCCGGATGCTGAGTTCGCCGCGCGAGGCAAGCGATACCATGATCAGATCCTCGATCAACGACTCGAGATTTCCCGCCGACTGCTGGCTGACGTGCAGGGCATGCCGCTGTTCGTCTGTGACCGCGCCAAGCGATTCGCTGACCAGCAGTTCGAGATAGCCCTTGATGTGAGTGAGTGGCGTGCGGAGTTCATGCGAGATGTTCGAGATGAAGTTTGCCTTCAGCTGGCTGAGTTCGGAGACGCGTTCGAGGGCTTTTTGCAGTTCGGCGGTGCGTTCCTCCACGCGGCGCTCGAGGGTGCGGTTTGCCGCCTGCAACGCGGAGCGCAGCTGGATGATCTGCTCGGTGACCGCCTGATCCAGAGCAGCGCGGCCGATCAACTTCAATTCGGTGAGCGCCTGACCGAGCATCACATAATTCCCCTTTGAGGTTTCGGTCTGTTGATACGCAAGGGCTTTTTCGAGATCCCCGGCAGTGATTAGACCCTTTTGAATCAAATGTTCCCCTATGCGGGGGACGAGCATTTCAGGCGTGAGGCGCGGTTGGTCAGTCATTGTTCATGCCTATGCCATTCTGAGCAGCCACAGAGCAGCGGCGAAGGATCTCAAAATGACAGGAAAACCCATTCACCATTCAGCATTGTAGCCGAGGACTCGAGTGAGAGCAATTCATTTGGATTGCAGGTGAAAGGGTCAGTCTCCAGAACGATCAAGTCGGCGAGAAAGCCAGGCGCAAGCCTGCCGAGGTTGTCTTCCATGTAGGCGGCGTACGCGGCGCCGAGGGTGTAGCCCGCGAAGGCTTGAGCCATGGTCAATTTTTGTTCGGGGTACCAGCCTTCGGCGGAGGGTGAACCGTCGGCGCGTCTTCTCGTGACCGCGGCGTGCAGGCCTAAAAACGGATTCGGCGATTCGACCGGTGCGTCCGATCCGAGGGCGAGCGGCGCGCCGAAGTCCAATTGGGACTTCATCGCATAGGCGAGGCGTGACCGTTCGCCCCAGTATTGATCTGCCATCAACATGTCGGAGGTGGCATGGATGGCTTGCATGGAAGCGACCACGTTGAGTTGCGCGAGCCGCGGCGCGTCGTCGGGGTGGATGACCTGCACATGCTCGATGCGATGACGCAGCGCTGGCAGGTGATTTTCGTTTTCGTATGTGCGGAGTTGTTCGTAGGCGTTGAGCACTTCGTGATTGGCGCGGTCACCAATGGCGTGGACGGTGAGGCCGAGACCGACCTGCGCCGCTTTACGCCCGTGCTCGAGGAGTTCCTCGCCGTCCATGTTGAGGATGCCGCGGTTGTTTTCCTCGCCAATGTACGGCTGGAACATTGCGGCAGTGTGCGGACCGAGTGCGCCGTCCATGAAAACCTTTACGTTGCCGATGCGGAGCATGTCATCGCCGAAGCCGCCGCGCAGACCGATGGCATGGATTTCATCCAGCAATTCAACTGGCAGGTTTTTGAGGACGCGCAATTTGAGTCGATGCTGTGCGTGGAGTTGCTGCAATGCCATGAACGATTCGCGGCGGTCAAAATCGTGAATACCGGTGAGACCCATCCTCCACAGGATCGGTTGCGCTTTTTCGATGGCATTGGCGATCTCATTGATAGTTCGTCCAGGGATGACGCGGTTAACAAGGTCCATCGCGGTTTCGAGCAATACACCTGTGGCGTTGCCGTTGGCATCGCGCTGGATCTGTCCGTTATGGGGGTCGGGTGTGGATGAGGTGATGTTCGCCATGTGCAGGGCTTTGGTGTTTGCCCACGCGGCGTGGAGTGATTTGGCTGTGAGGTAAACGGGGTTGTTTGGGGCGATCGAATCAAGTTCGGATGCGATCGGCCACTTTCCCCACACATTCTGATTCCATCCGTGACCGAGAATCCATTCGCCGGTTTTTGATATTTTGACGCGTTCCTCGACGCGGCGCAGACACTCCTCCTTGGCATCCACTTCGCAGTCAATTTTTTGCAAAGCCAGCGCGTAGTGCTGGATGTGCAGGTGCGCGTCGGTGAGCCCGGGGACGATGATGCGCCCGCCCATATCCTGCCCCCAAGCGCGGGGAAATTGATTGAATAAGGTATCTGCATCGCCCACGGCGATGATCCGTTCATGGTCGATGACCAGCGCGGAGGCGGTGGGCTGTTTTGGGTTTTGGGTGTGAATGTGTGCGTTGTGGAGGAGGATCATAATTTATCCTGTAGAGGCGAAGCATAACCCTTCGGGGCACTTTGCTTCGCTCCTGCAAATATCACGTCAATTTTTCCAGCAGCGAATCCAATTCCTCATCGGAATAATAAAAGATCGTCACCGTGCCGCCCTTTTTGCTGTATTTTAACGTGACCTTTGTACCGAGGCTGGAGCGCAGTCTTTTTTCGATATCGTTCACGTTGGCATTCGAAATCGATTTTTTCTTCACCACCGGTTTCTGCCCCGTATATTTTCGCGCCAGCACCTCGGTGGATCGGACGCTCAGATCGAGGTTGACGATCTGGTTCAAAAGCACTTCCTGCGCCTTTGCAGAGAGTGACAACATCGCGCGCGCGTGACCCTCGGTGATGCGCCCGTCCACCAGCGCTTGTTTGACAGCCGCAGACGCGTCAAGCAGGCGCAGAGTGTTGGTGATCGCCACACGGCTTTTGCCCACACGGGAGGCGATCACCTCATGCGACATCCTGAATTCCTTGGAGAGATTTTGATATGCCTCCGCCTCTTCGATTGGATTCAAGTCTGCGCGCTGGACGTTTTCAATCAGTGCGAGTTCGAGCAGTTGCTGATCGGTGGCGTGACGGATCACGACAGGGACGGTCTTCAAGCCTGCCTTGCGCGATGCCTGTAAACGGCGTTCGCCAGCGATCAGGGTGTACGTCCCGCCGCGGGTGGGTGAGACGATCAAAGGCTGGATCACGCCATGCTCGCGGATCGAAGCGGCGAGATTCTCCAGTTCCTCGATGTCGAATTTTTCGCGTGGCTGGCGCGGGTTGCGCTGGATCGAATCAACCGGGACCTGGGTGATCCCGCCTGCTTCACCGGAGGATGTTTTGCCCGTGGGGATGAGGGCGTCGAGTCCCTTGCCGAGACCGGATCGTTTTGCCATGGATTCTCCTTACAACAATAACGCGTAGGGGCAGACCTGCGTGTCTGCCCTTTTGATTCAAAATGTTGTGGCGAAAACATCGGGCGGACACATTGATCCGCCCCTACAAAATCAATTATTTTCCATCGCCTTTCAACAATTCCTTCGCGAGGGATTCATACGCTTTTGCACCCACGGATCCAGGCGCGTAGGCAGAGATGGGGAGTCCGTACGAGGGCGCCTCAGCGAGGCGGATGCTGCGCGGCACCACGCTCTTGAATACCTGCCCCGGAAAGTGGTTGTTGACCTCCTTCACCACATCGGAGGACAGGTTGGTGCGAGGGTCGAACATGGTCAGGATCACGCCGCGCACGCGCAGTTTCGGAAAGAGCGACGACTGCACGCGTTCGATGGTCTGCGTGATCTGGCCAAGACCTTCGAGGGCAAGATACTCACATTGGACGGGAACAAGCACCCCGTCGCGCGCGGCGACGAGCCCGTTGACGGTCAGCAGACCGAGCGATGGAGGGCAATCCACCAGCACGTAATCGTATTTGCCCTTGACCGATTCAAGGGCAGTTTTGAGCCGGTATTCACGCCCCGATTCCTCGACCAGTTCTATCTCCGCGCCGGCGAGGGCTGGCGAGGAGGGCAGGAGAGAAAGTTGAAGCCGTTCGTTGAAAAGGATCGAGGCGGCCGGGATCTCTTCCGAGAGCAGGGCATCGTACGTGCTCAACCCCACGCTGTTTTTATCCACGCCGAGGGAGGAGGTGGCATTGGCTTGCGGGTCGATATCCACGATCAGCACGCGCTGACCGGTTTGCGCGAGGAACGCGCCGAGGTTGATGGCGGTGGTGGTTTTGCCCACTCCACCTTTCTGGTTGACGAGGGTGTAAATGCGGGTCATGTGATTTGCGATCTATGTCGTGTCATTCCGAGCGAGCGAAGCAATCTCGCAATTCATTGGATTTTATCGTTTCATGAGATTGTTTCATCTGGATTTCGACGCTGCCGCGTCTTAACCCTCGTCACAATGACCACAGGTTTATTGCAACACTTCCATAAGACAGGATTCGATTTCAAAGGGAGTCGGGATTCCATCCAAGCCGACGCGATTGACGGAACGGGAGGCGATCAAGGTGGCGAAGCGCGCGGCTTCCCACGGATCGCGCGTGTTGTACAGGCGGATGAAAAACGCCGCGGCAAAGATGTCGCCTGCGCCGGTGGCATCCACTTCGTTCACTTCAGGCGCGCGGAAGCGGCGCCGATCCCCATGCCAGTGCAGGACGCATCCCTCCGCGCCTTCGGTCACCACCAGCATGCGCGTCTGGTGAGCGAAATGTTCAATGAGTTCGTTATCGCCATTTACGTCTTCGCGGCTGATCACCACCGCGCCTGCATGCTTCAAAATCGTATCCGCATTATTCCACTCACGAAGAAAGACGCGCCCGTCCGAATCCCATTGGCGCATCCAGCCCTGCGGGGTGACGCCCAGCAGCGCGGGGGAAAATTCACCGGGCAGGGTGGAATCCATTTCATCCGCGATGGGTCCGAGATGGATGATCGACGTGCTGCGCCACATCTCAGGCACCTGATTGAATTCGATCCTCAAGGCTTGCGCGCGCAGATATTGAACGCGTCCCTCGCCAGTGTAAATGTTTTCGAAAGTTGTGCTTTGCGGGGAGTCGATCGAAATTACCGGGATACCGTTCAACGCATCGAGGGGCGTTTCGTTTCCGACAGCCGTGACGATTCCCACCTTCATCCCCAGCGCACGCGCAGTCAACGCGGCATAGGCAACTGTCCCGCCCAAGCGCGGACCGTCCGCGGTTAAATCATGAGCCAGGTGACCGATCGCGAGGTAGTCCACATGTTCAACCGAACCCTGTTTGTTCATGGGCGAATTATACCGTGATAAAAAATTAGAGACGCGGCGCGCCATGCATTTAAAAGAAAAAGGGCGGACTGCTTCGCACAATCCGCCCCACGAAACTACGAATCCTTTGGAACGATGGTCACCTTGCGGTGCGGTTCCTCACCCGTGCTTTCGGTTTTCACTTCAGGGTGATCGCGCAGGGCAATGTGGATGAGGCGGCGCTCGGCAGAGGGCATCGGCTCGAGCGACATGCGCTTGCCGCTTTTCATCACCTGCTCAGCGAGCCGCGTTGCCA